>JAJYHS010000115.1 GCA_021784635.1 bacterium | reverse complement strand
CACCCACCGCGGCGCCATTTCGACTCGCTCAGATGGCAATTCGCCGTTTTTTAAACGCCTCTTTAAACGAAATTCATTGAGCGTGCGCAAGTGCCGATTGCGTTCAAGGGGGTCAAGTGCCTGGCCGTATTCAACTAAAAGCAAAAACTCTTCGGTCGACTCGCGGTCAAGGCCCAGGGCTTTAGCAAATTTGCGGGCGGTACCTGGCGACAAGTTGCGTTCGCCATCGATGATCAGTTTTAAATAATTCGGTGAGCGCAAATCCGCCGAGGCGCTAAAGGTTTTATAAGTGTAACTCCCAAATGAATCGCGATACTCACGTACTTTGAATTCATAAAAATCTCGCAGGTACTGGCGAAAATCGGTATAACAACCTAAGGTTGGTTGGTGGTTTTCGGTTTCAGGCATCGGTAGTGGCGTTTGAATATCCATAGTCAATAATCATTTCATTGAGAAAAATTGAATGTCAAAAGAAGACTTTTACGACTTGACGCCCGACGAAGTAATGCACGCACTCGAAACCGCTGGGTTTTCGCCAACAGGTCAGTTTATTCAGCTTAATTCCTACGAAAACCGCGTCTTTGACGTTTATCTAGAACAGGGTTCATCTGAGGCATCTCGAGTTATTGTGAAATTTTACCGCCCCGGCCGCTGGAGCGAGCTTTCAATACTTGAAGAGCACCAGTTTATTGACGATTTGGCGCAGGCAGGGCTTCCGGTTATTGCCCCACAAAGACTTAAAAACAGTAGAACTGTAATGTCTAGCCCGCAAAGCATTTGGTTTGCGGCCTTTCCGCGTGCGTTGGCTCGAATGGTCGATGAATTTCAAATGCCGGATTTTTATCGCCTGGGGCGAACCCTAGCTAGAATGCACAATGTGGGAGGCACGCACCCCGCTTCTCATCGCCCCGTACTTAGCGTTGAGACATACGGCGATCACAGTCTTAAATTTTTGCAAAACTGGATTCATCCTGACCTAAAAAAGCGCTACAGTGAGTCGGCTCAAATCATTTTGGATAAACTGCGCGCCCCGCTCGGCAGCGCTAAAAAATATCGCATTCACGGTGATTGCCACAGGGGCAATATCCTAAAAACGGATCATAAAGATCGGCCTTCCGAATTTTTCTTCGTAGATTTTGATGACTGCTGTACGGGCCCTGCGGTGCAAGATTTTTGGATGCTTCTATCGGAGCCTGAAAACTCCCCCGTAGGAGCCGACGAATTGCAAAGCATACTTAATGGCTACAAAGAACTACGCCATTTTGATGACCGCGAACTTTTACTTATTCCGGGCTTACGTGGGCTACGAATAATCCATTATTCAGCATGGGTTGCTCACAGATGGGAGGACCCATCGTTTCCCAATCTATTCCCGCAGTTTCTTGAATTTGATCACTGGTTAAGCGAAACTCGGGCTCTCGAAGAATTGGCCCGGCAAGTTTAATATTGCGGTTTTTTGGCGCAGCGCCTATGTTTGGAGGCGGCCGGGTCCCATGCAATGACGTCTTCGATGAACCCCGCTAGGCCCGAAAGGGAGCAACGGTACCCGAAGTGCCATGTGATATGGGGTGCCTGGCCACTTTTATGCAGAGGGATCATTGGCTTATCAGGTGCTTGCCCGCAAGTGGCGCTCAAAAACTTTTGATGAACTCGTTGGCCAGACACATGTCAGCCAAACGCTCCTTAATTCGCTTCGCCACAATCGGCTCCCGCATGCGCTACTTTTTACCGGTCCACGCGGAACAGGCAAAACCTCTACGGCTCGAATTTTAGCTAAAAGTTTACGCTGCCCGAATGCAAAGAATTTCGTTCCGTGCAACGTTTGTAGCGACTGCCAAGAAGTCGCCGAATCTCGAAGCCTTGACGTACTTGAAATCGACGGCGCCAGCAATAACGGCGTTGAGGCCATTCGCGAACTGCGCGAAACAGTCGGGTTCATGCCCTCATCGGGACGCTACAAAATTTATATTATCGATGAAGTCCATATGCTCACGACGAGCGCCTTCAACGCGCTTTTAAAAACTCTCGAAGAGCCACCCGAGCATGTGATTTTTGTCATGGCAACAACCGAAGCCCAAAAGATTCCCAATACTATTTTGTCCCGTTGCCAACGCTACGATTTTCGAAAAATATCAACTAAATTAATTGCCGAGCACTTAGGTAAAATCTGCGAGGCAGAAAAAGTACGCGCAGCTTCTGAGGCAATTTGGGCGATCGCACGCCAAGGCGAAGGTTCAATGCGTGATGCCCAAAGCCTTCTTGATCAGGTAATGAGTTTTTGCGCTAGCAGCGACGGTGCAATTGATCTCACCCTCGCAAAGGTCACGGAGTCGCTAGGTCTCACTGATCGTACGCTATTAACCCGCACGCTTTCGGCGCTTGTCACAGGCGAAAATGCGAATGCAACTCAAGAAATTCTAAACTGCGTCACTGCGATTTTTTTGGCCGGATATGATCCGCTTGTCTTCATGAAGGATCTTCTAGAGGAATGGCGCAATCTTTTGCTCGCTAAAATTGCCGGAGATCAAGCGGAGTCGATGATCGATCTACCAAAAGAAGAAATTGATTTTTTGCGTGGCTTATCGAATAAGATAAGCGAAGAAGACCTCCACACGCTGTTTGATATGGCATTGAAAGGCGCAAGCGATCTTCATCACGCCCAAGATCCACGCGTGGTACTCGAAATGGTTCTTCTGCGCATGTCCATTGCGCCACGTCTTGAAACCATAGACCGCTGGATTGATTCACGCGCGCGCACTTCGACAAAATCTTCACCTTTGTCTCCGGCTCCGTCTTTAGTTTCACCAGCCGCAGCGCCTATCGAAAATACTTGGGCTGAAAAATGGAGCGATTTTGTCGATCGCGTTCGTAAAGTGAATGGACTTATAGCCGCACAACTCGACCAAATAGAACTTCTAAGCCTCTCCGGTTTAGAGGCAACGCTTGGCGTATCAGAAAAACATCAGTTTTTACGCGAACAAGTATCAGATCCGGCATTTATAAAAAAAGTCGTCAACTATCTTAATACCTTCTGGGGCCCCGGGCATACCGTTAAAGTGCAAACTTCGAAGGCTTCCGAATCAGGTGGTAATAGCCCCGCGCAACTCCAGGAGAAGAAAAAGCAAGAAGAGCACGAAAAACTTCTAAGGAAAATCGAGGAGCACCCTCTTGTCAGAGAGGCAAAGTCGATCTTTAATAGCGAAATTAAATCTATCCGGGAGAGTGAATAATGAAAGGGTTCGGCGGCAACGGCAATAGTCTGCAAAAGATCATGCAACAGGCCAATCAAATGCAAATGAAAATGAAAAAGGTGCAAGAAGAGTTGGCCACACAAGAATACGAAGGTTCATCGGGCGGCGGCGCGGTCAGCGTAAAAGTTAGTGGCGCCAATCGTTTGGTTGCAGTGAGCATTAAACCTGACGTGATGAGTGCGGGTGATATCGAAATGCTCCAAGATTTAATTGTAACAGCCGCCAACGATGCCCTGACCAAGGCCAGCGAAACGTCGCAAGCTGAAATGTCAAAAATCACAGGTGGCGTGGGAATTCCGGGATTATTTTAAATGATTCAAAATGTCCCTTCGCTTGAAAAACTTGTTGCCGAATTGGCGAAGCTCCCGGGAGTGGGGCCCAAAACGGCGGGGCGACTTGCCTATTATATTTTGCGAAGCCCTGCCGCATACAATGACAATCTTCGCGCGGCCCTCGAGCGCGTGAAAACCTCTGTTCACGAATGCCCGCGTTGTTTTTCGTTTACTGAAAACGAGAGCCTTTGCCACTATTGTCTTGACCCATCCCGCACGAATGATTCGATTTGTGTGGTTGAAGATCCGGCCGATATAGCGCGCATCGACACGTCGGGGGTTTTTCGTGGCCGCTACCATGTTTTGCATGGCACTCTTTCGCCGCTTGACGGGGTCGGCCCTAAAGACATTCGGCTTGAACCGCTGCTTCAGCGTGTGGCTCACGAAGATATTTGTGAAGTCATTCTAGCGCTCGATGCCGATCTCGAGGGTGACACAACGGCGCTTTATATTGCTAAACAATTGCGTGAGCACCCTCAAAACGGCAGTTTTGGGCAGCATGAAGGGTCGCAAAAGCTTCGGATCAGCCGCCTTGCCCATGGAATACCCATTGGAGGGGATATCGACTACATAGACTTTAGAACTTTGGGCCGCGCACTTGAAAATCGCGTCGATCTGTAGTCGGATAGAACTAATACTGTAGGCGGAACTTAATGTCGTTTATCAACTACAACGCTAAAGAAATCCATTGCAAGATCGTTTACTACGGCCCCTCGCTTGGCGGCAAAACTACAAACCTGCAGTGGATTTATCAAAAAAGTATCGCCCAAGATCGATCCGAACTTGTTGAACTCCCTACTGATGTGGAGCGCACCCTGTTTTTTGATTTTTTACCAATGGAAGTCGGTGAAATTCGCGGCTTTAAAACCCGCTTTCATCTCTACACGGTGCCGGGGCAAGTTGTTTACGATGCCAGTCGAAGATTGATCCTCAAAGGTCTTGATGGAATTGTTTTTGTTGCCGATTCGCAAGCCGAACGCATGGAAGAAAACCTGCAATCACTTCGTAATCTTGAACTCAACCTTGAGCAACAAGGTTACGAGCTGCGAAGTCTGCCGCTTGCCATACAGTACAATAAGCGTGATTTGCCAAACGCTTTACCGCTTGCCGAGCTACGAAATGCCTTAAATCCTTACAATGCTCCCGACTTTGAGGGCCGCGCCCGCGAAGGCATTGGTGTTTTTGAAGCGCTTAAGACAACGTCAAAAGCCATCATCACGACACTTAAAGGTGGAGAAATTTAGAAGTCTCAAATTTAGGGGGGATGTATGAAATCGTTTTTGTCGCTTGGCCTATTCATTTTCGCTTCAATTATTGCCCTACCGGCTTTGGCTGCTCCGGGATTTAAATACGGTAATAACCGGCAAATCGATCCCGTATACGGAGCTGTCAATGTCCAATGCCAATCGCCGTTCGGCATGGGGACTCAAATGTATAATTGTAATACGTGGGCGACGGTACCTAACAGTGTTGATGTCTTTATAGCTGGCCCCGTAAATGCCGATCACGTGAAGCTAATCGCAACTCACTCAAACGGTAGTCAAACCGTGAAAACGGTTAAATACAACTCAAAAACGGGCCAAAGCGGGAGCATCAATTTACTCATTCAGTCACTTTTTCAACAGCCGCTGCTTGGAATGGGCAAAAATGTCATTCACTACGAACTGACAAAAGGCTCTAAGGTTATTTCTAAAGGGCAATTTACAAGCGTGGTCACTCAAGGTGCGAACTTTAGCTGCCCCTTTGAGACTCTTTTTGAATCGAATTGCACTGACGCGAATTTCGCTTGTGATCAATATTTTCAGGAATTTGGCTCACAGTGCACGCAAGCGCTGGGCCGGCATCCGTAATTGTGAATTTTCTGTATTGCGTGATATATAAATGCTCATCTTGTATGAGGTGAGCCTATGACTTTAAATTCAAATTCGATTATCGATGAAATTCTTCGCCTTAAAAAGGCGCAAAATGCGCTGATTCTTGCCCACTTTTATGAAGACGGCGCCATTCAAGACGTAGCCGATTTCGTCGGTGATTCTCTTGCGCTCGCGCAATATAGCCAAAACACCGAAAACCCCATTGTTCTCATGGCGGGGGTTGTGTTTATGGCTGAGACGGTCAAAATTCTCTCACCACAAAAAACGGTGCTTGTACCTGACACGAACGCCGGCTGTTCGCTTGTTCACCACTCCCCGTTTGAACGCTACAAAGCGTGGAAAGACGAACACCCCGACAGCGTCCTTGTTAGCTATGTGAACTGCTCAGCCGAAGCTAAAAGTATTTCGGACGTTATCTGCACATCAGCCAATGCCGAAAAAGTGATTCGCGCCATTCCCGAAGAAAAAACTATCCTTTCTGGCCCCGATCGAAACCTCGGGTCATACTTCCAAAAAAAAATCGGCCGGCCCATGGAGCTATGGCCCGGCGCTTGTGACGTGCACGTCCTGTTTTCGGCCCGTAAACTTTATGAGTTAAAGAGTAAATACCCAGACGCGCCGGTATTGGCCCATCCCGAATGCGTTGAGAGCGTTTTGCAATACGCTGACGTAACTGGATCAACTTCAAGGCTTCTAGAAGAAGTCAAAACCAACCCGGCAAAAACCTTTATTGTTGCAACCGAACCGGGAATCTTTCACCAGATGAAAAAAGCCCGGCCCGATGCTGAAATCGTGCAAGCTCCTGTCGAAGGAACGT
>JAJYHS010000236.1 GCA_021784635.1 bacterium | reverse complement strand
CCGGGTCCGGTTGTTAAAAAATTGCCACTTCCGCAAAATGATCATATTCCTCCATTTACGGTCTTGAAAGTGGGCCCGGAAATCTGCTACGAAGGAATATTTTCAAGTTTTGCTCGAGGTATTGCGGATAAAGGAGCGCAAATTTTCGTCAATATTAATAACGACTCGTGGTACGGCGACTGGCAAGAACCGTATCAAAATTTCTATATGACACTAGCTCGGGCCGTTGAATATGGACGCCCGATGGTTCGCTCAACCAACACCGGTATTTCGGGAGTCATGCTCCCGAACGGCAAAGTTTTAGGTACGGCAACCGGAACACAAAAGGCATCGCCGATTTACAAAGAATGGTATGGAGTTTATCGAATTCCGTATCTAAAACACCCTTCGGCGACGGGCTATCAAAAGTTTCCGTGGCTGCTTCACGCGCTCTTCGTACTTTTATTTGGCATTGTGATCTTTACGCGCGGTTATAAAAACGGCGCTGATACATCCGATCTGGGTAACAAGGCATGACGGTTACGCCGCTTTCAGTCGATGAATCGATCAGCTTGGACTGGCAAGAGCTCCTCGCTCGGCTGGCCACTTTTGCGACGGCCGACCTGACTCGCGAAAAAATTCGCGGACTTCGGGCTCTTTCGTCGCCGCAAGAGGCCCGTCAATCCATGCGTGAAATTGAATCGTGGTCACGGCTTTTGGCCGCGGGTATGCGCCCACAAATGACCAGCCTCGATTTGTTTACGCAATGGCATCAACGCCTTGCCCGAAACGCGGTATTGCGCACAATTGAACTTAAAGACGTCCGTCATTTTTGCCAAGAAGTCGTCACTCTTCGTGAAGTTATTGAAGAAATGGCGATCTCCTCGCTGCGCGACGTCCACGAAAAACTGATGCGGGCCGATGAACCGCTTGCGGCAATTGATCAAATTTTAACACCAGCCGGCGACATTCGAACCGACGCGAGTGAACGCCTTTATCAACTCAACGCCGAGAAGACGCAACTCGCCCGACAAGTACAACTGATTCTCGATCGGCTGGTTAAGAGTTTTCAAATTGAACACCTGGTACAAGACCGTTACGTGACGACGCGCGAAGGCCGCTGGGTTTTACCAATCAAAAGTGGGATGCAGCACGGTTTTGAAGGGATCATTCATGACTCGAGCCAAACCAAACAAACAGTATTTATGGAGCCGCAAGAGACCATCCCGATCAATAACCGGTTGCGCGAAATTGAGATCGCCTTCGAAGAAGAGATCGAGCGCTTGCTCACGGAGCTATCGAAATATTTAGCCACATTGCGGTTTCAGTTTGAAGATTCAAAGCAAATTATGCTGAATGCGGACGCACGGCTCGCTCAGGCCAAAATCGCGGAACTCATGCAAGCGACCACGTGCGAATTTACAAATGCGAATCCGGAAGAATTATCAGACAGTAACGCTTCAATAGCTGGTTTATATCTGCGTGATTTGCGCCATCCTCTTTTAGTTATAAACGGGGTACCAGTCGTTGCTAATACGGTCGAACTCGCGCCCGAGAGACGAATTTTATTACTATCCGGGCCTAATGCCGGAGGCAAAACAGTTCTACTGAAGGCCGTTGGTTTAGCCGCTCAAATGGCACGCGCCGGGCTTTTCATTTGCGCATCCGATGGTTCACGGCTGCCGTTTTTTAGCACGATGGTCGTCGCCCTCGGTGACTCGCAAAGCGTCGACGCCAATCTGAGTACTTTTGCCGCGCATTTGCGCGCGCTCGAACGCGCAGCCAACGTGCAAGGCGAAGATACGCTCGTTCTGATTGACGAAATTTGCGGTTCAACCGACCCTGAAGAGGGCGCCGCTCTAGCGCGAAGTTTTATCGATCGGTATAAAGACAACGCTTCTTTTGGAGTCATCACATCTCACCTTGGCGCGCTCAAGCACGGTTGGCCGGATGGTGTTATCAATGGCAGTCTCGAATTTAACCAAAAACGTGGACCGACGTATCGCTTTATTATGGGCGTTCCCGGACCATCGCTTGCGCTGCAAACCGCTGAACGGATTGGCGTTGACCGAACTATTGTCGATCGAGCGAAACATTATTTGAGCCCTGAAGCCAGGCAATACCAAAACGCGCTGAGCGAAATCGAACAAATGAAAAAAGATTTGCTTAACCTGAACGATGACGTTCGCGCGCGACAAATGGAGGCTGAAAAATCGCGCTCCGAGCTCGAACTGGCACGTGAAAAATTTGAAAAAGAGAAAGACGAAATGCTTCAAAAAGAGCTCAAAAAAGCCGAGGCTCGAATCGAGAGTCTTATTCAAGAAACTAAGGCTCAGGAGATCTTTAGCCGCCACGAACGCTTGTCGCAAATCAAACAAGAACTCCCGACAATCATTAAAGCCGGCGAAACAGCGCCCTCTGGTAATCGGATTAAAAAAACGGCCAGCGGTGCTTTTGCTTCTGCCGATGATTTTTCGCGGCAATGCCCGCCTGGCACCGGGGTCTATATCAAAAGCCTAGACCGCAACGGAATCGTGCAAGGGCGTCCGAATTCAAAGGGCGATGTCCCGGTTTTATCGAGTTCAATGCGTTTGATGATTTCATGGCGAGACCTTAAGCCTTCTGTGGATAGCGGTACCATTTCGAAATGGTTGGGTAAAACATCGGGATTTGTATCAAAATCAGCTGAGACTGATCGAGTAGTCGACTTGCGCGGCCTCACGGTAGAAGAAGCAATTTCAACACTTGAAATACAATTGGATGCCGCGGCTCTTGGCAATGTCGATCGAGTTAAGATCATTCACGGTCATGGCGCAGCCGATATGTTGAAACGTGGCGTGCGCACTTATCTATCGCGAAGCGTGTATGTAAAAAAATGGCAAGCCGGAACTAAAGAAACAGGTGGCGATGGCGTAACCTGGATCGAGCTTAAATAAGCCGCCGGTGGGTGAACTTTCGAACCGGTTTACGCGCGGGCATCTCCCCGTCGTTTGTCGCAACATAGTCGCCTACAATATGCCCATCCCCTACCAACACAAACTGATTTGTCATGAGGCCCTCCACGCCAACGGGGCCGCGAGCGTGAATTTTACTCGTTGAAATACCGACTTCTGCACCCATTCCGAACCGATACCCGTCAGCAAATCGTGTCGAAGCGTTTACGGTTATCGTTGCAGAATCAACACCCGCCAAAAATGACTGCTTCGATTTCAAATCGCGAGTTAAAATTCCGTCGGTATGATGTGAGCCAAATCGATTGATGTGGGCGATCGCTTCGCTTACCGAGGCGACAATACGCACCGATAGCGCAAGATCGCCGTATTCGGTGTGCCAATTGCCGGCTCGGCCCGCTTTCTTTTTTAAAGTCGCGTGATATAAACGCTGAACTGAAGAATCTCCAAAAATTTTAACTCCACGATTGTCCAATTCGTGAAGCAATTCGCCCAACTCGGCGACACGCGACCGATGTACGAGAAGCGTTTCGACGGCATTACACACCGCCGGATACTGTGTCTTTGCGTCGATTACTACGCGACGAACCGTCGCAAAATCGGCGGATTCATCCCAATACAAATGGCAAACTCCGTCGGCGTGTCCGAGAACTGGAATTTTTGTCTTATTCATGATCGCTTGTACCAACGCATTTGAACCGCGTGGTATGACTAAATTTACCAACTTATTTTGTTTCAATATTAGGTCCACATCACTTCGTTCAATAAACAATTGTGCCCAAGCGCCGGGTAAAAAACGCAATTCACGATTCAGCTCAGAGACGATTTTCATAAACGCCAAATTGGTCAATCGGGCTTCACGCCCGCCCTTTAACAGAGCCACGTTTCCGCTTTTCAGAATCAACGACAATATTTGGGGGATGACATCGGGACGCGATTCAAAAATAACTGCGATCACCCCAATCGGAACGGTCCTCTTTTCAAGAACCAAACCCTGGTCAAGTTCAATGCGATCAATCACGCGATGGACGGGGTCTTCCGCATTGGCAAGAGCACGAATCCCCTCGCATAACGTGGCAATTTTACCTTCGTCAAGTTTCAAGCGCGCCAAAAGCGCCGCAGGCAACGACTTCTTTTCGCGGTTGAGATCCCGCGCATTTGCTTGGAGCAAATTATCTTTTTTGCGCCAAATTCGATCAGCAAAACTACTGAGCGCCGTCGCTTTTTGATCCGCAGAAAGTGCCGGCATAACTAAGGCCGCCGCCGCCGCTTTTTCAATTTTTCTCACCCGTGAGTCTTTATTCATGTTTGTTCTTTTCGTTTTCACTATTTTGGCGACGAATTTCACGATAGATCACGAGGTTATCTTTGTGTATGGCCACTAGTTTCGAGTTCACTTTGTGTGAAACAGGATCGCCAGTTTTCGCCTGTGCGGATTTGATCATCCGCCCAAGCTCGTCGCTTGATACCGCGACAAGTCCACGGCCCATCTCTTCACCGTTTTCGGTTGTCACACTTACAATCGAGTTTGCCGTGAATCGTCCATCCAACCTGATTATACCAACAGGCAAGAGACTTGCGCCTCTGTTTAAAATCGCCGCGACTGCTCCGTCGTTAATTACAATTGAGCCCGCCGTATTAGCAGAAAATCCTATCCATGCCTTGCGAGCCGGTAATTTGAATCTTGGCAAAACGAGGCTAAAGGGCGCGTCGCTTCGCCACTCCCTCATAGATAAAATTTGTTTTAATATCCCGGCTTGAAAGCCGTCGGCCACAACCGTGTAAACACCGTTCATCGCCGCAATCTTCGCCGCTTGAATTTTCGTGTCAATGCCACCGCGCCCACCGC
Source organism: bacterium (assembly GCA_021784635.1). Taxonomy (GTDB): domain Bacteria; phylum Bdellovibrionota; class Bdellovibrionia; order Bdellovibrionales; family UBA1609; genus RBG-16-40-8. The sequence goes on along the minus strand of JAJYHS010000236.1, from coordinate 1,539 downwards.
GCGACACTTCGCCAATTTCAATCTCGTTCAAAATGGACCAGTCGTCGACAATGCCCAGCCGCTCAGCGCGTTGATCGGTGCGAGGATTGGTTTTGTAAAATCCGCTCACATTCGAAAGAATCACCAGAAGGTCGGCTCCCATTTTGGCCGCCACGATTGCTGAAAGCTTGTCGTTATCGCCAAAACTTTTGCCAACTTGCAGTTCGGCCGTTGAGATTGAATCGTTTTCGTTAAGAATCGGTAGCGCCTTCATTCGTAAAAGTTCGTTTAGCGTCTCAGAAAAATTTAAATACTTTTGCCGATCGGTTAAATCGTCGGAGGTCACCAACATTTGTGCGGCACAAACTTCGTGACGCTGCAATAACCGGTGGTATTCGTTCATGAGAAGGGATTGCCCCACGGCCGCGCACGCCTGTTTTTGCACAAGCGATTGGGTGCGATTTTTCAATAGCCGAGCACGCCCGAGGCCAACAGCACCACTTGTCACAAGAATTCGCTCTTTTGCCCCTTCAAGCAAATCAGCGAGAATGTTCGCGATTCGATCGGCGGCAAACCGACCGGAATCATCGACGACGACTTGTGTACCGAGTTTGACAACGACCCGACGCCATTGTGGGAGTTCCATTTACAACATCGTCGCTGCGTCACGAATTTGAGTCAAGCGTAACGAAGCATTGGTATCCCCTGCACGCGCATTTCATTTTTAAGCTCAAGAAAGTCCGTACCCATTTGAATATTTTCTCTGGCGGTAAACGCTTTGCGTGCAACAGGTATCAATTTCAATTCCTCATGGCTAATATGGTGAACCAGTGCGTCTCGAAAGTCTTCGGCTGCGCTCCGCCAGACCGCACTCGAATTTTCTTCGTCCTGTTTGTTCTTCTCCCGAAGCGCATAAAGCATTTGCTCCACTTCGCGATGTTGTTTAAGCGCTCGCTGCAGCAGATTCATGTAGGCCGGATTCTTTTGCGATCGCATCGAATCGAACAGAAGTTTTTCTTCGGCGCGTACATGAAGGACAACTTCAACTTCAATGTCGCGAATCAAGTTGGTGCGGTAATCTTCATCGCCTCTGTCGGGCATGTCCAATAGCTCATCGATCAAACCGATCAACTTAAGATGGTCGGAGTGAAGTTCGTCATAAATTGTCATGTGTATTTTATTTGCAAATATGATGCCGTCACGGCGCTTCGATGAAGCGACCTTCGCATCAAGGTTCTTTTACACGCAAACACTGTCCGCTGTTAAACGGGAGTGCTAATAAGTTTCGAAAGTTATGAAGTGGATAATTCTCACAACGATCATGTTCGCAATTTCTCCACTGCGGGCCACAACAGTTACGGACCTTGGCAGCAGCGTCGCGAGCGAAAGCGCCCCTGAGTTTATCGTGCGCAGCCCGGTATCAAGTTTCGACAAAGGCGGCTATCGAGCTCATGTTTACCTTCGTTGGCTGCAAAAAGACTATGAAATTCAAGACCGTCCCATTCGATTGGCCGCAACTACAGAAATCGTTCGCGTTCGCCTTAAGGTGACGCTACCCTA
>JAJYHS010000073.1 GCA_021784635.1 bacterium | reverse complement strand
TTTCTTGCTTTTCACATTTGCTCTCGGATTTGGCCAACTATTTTTGCTTATTGGAACTTTTCAATCGCTTTGGCAAAAGTTACCGCGGTCGGGCCCCTGGATGGAGCAGGTTAAAATTTTATTTGGCACAGTTATGATTGCGATGGCCTTTTATTACATTCGCCCCGTGACGAGCCCACTACTATTTAACTCCCTTGCGGCGGTTGCCTTGGTTGCCATTGCTGTATTTTTTGGCGCCTTATCGCGCAGCAAAGGTTCTCGCGTTCAACGTTATACCGCGCGAGTTTTACTTGTTTTGGGGGTTATTTTTGCCCTCAAAGCCAGCGCTCCGTTTTGGTCACCCGTACATTTTAACCCGGGACACACTACTGCTGTCGCTCTCGGCCCGAAATGGGCAATGTATTCGGGCGCTCATTTAGAAAAAGCAGCAGCGGCACATAAACCCGTTATTGTCGACTTTCGCGCCGATTGGTGCCTCGCTTGCGCTGAGTTGGCAAAATATACTTTTACTAATCCCGCTGTTCTAAAATTGGGACGGTCTTTTGTTTGGCTTAAATTTGATGCCACATCGCCGTCACCTGAATTAAATAGACTCCAGAAGAAATACGATATCGCGGGCCTTCCTTATGTCCTCTTTTTCGCAAAAGACGGCCGATGGGAGCGCAATCTCACCGTGACAGGTTACGAAGATCCGCCGCAATTTCTTAGACACATGAAAACCGCACTCCGAGCTAAATAAAAGCCGCCGAGTCATATCGATCTCAAATTGAGACCGTATCAAAATGTAACGTTCAACTGTCATACGATTTTCGCGATTTAGACACCTGTGCCCCGTTCACGTCTTGTATATTTCGTTTACGCGAGCACGCCTTTTGCACAATTGTAAACATTGAAGACGAAGCCAAATGTTTGTGGGGCATAACTTGGGGGTAAAAATTATGAAAACTCATATTATAGCCTACGCAATCGGCATCTCTGCCGTGGCATTATTCTTTCAAAACTGTGGCAAAGTGAGCTTTAGTAGCGCCAATTCAACGCGTGCGCTTACGACGCAGACTGTTCCAAACTCTCCCAGCCCAACTCCAGGGCCAACCAATATAACAAATGGGTACGGTTCGAACACAAACACCACGGTAACGAATTCCGATACTAATACTAATACTAATACTGATGTTGATACGGATACTGATCCTGATGCGGTCGGTAGCAAACCAAGCTGTGCAGGACATGATACGAATTATGGCGACGATAGTAATTCCAACGATGACAACAATTATGATCACGATGATCCGGGCACGGACGATGCGAATTCAACACAATGGGTGGAATGTGACCTCGGCAGCCCCAGCGTGAAGATCGTACTGACCGAAACCGGTAAGGGCCTTGACAGCAGTCAATCTAATGCCGAAACAACGCGAGTATGTATGTCGCCTGCTGCCTGCGAAAGCATCAATACTTATGATCAAGGTGCGCAGGCGTTTCCGGGCAGTAACGGAACTTGTCACGATGCCGAATTGCTGACCGACGCACAAGTGGCCAGTTTGCTAAAAAATAACGGAGGGCTTGTCGCTTCTAACGCCGGCAATTAGCGTTAGTTTAGTTGCTTTTTTTGAGATTTCGAATTTCGCGCAAAACTTCTTCGTAGGTCGCCTGATAGTTCATGAGCTTGATCTCTTGTTCTGTCGCGACCTTTTGCATGTGATGGATTCGTCCCTCGAAGCTATTAATCAGTTGGTTATGCCGATCAAACAATTCTTGAGTTTTTGCCTCGGCCATGCGCCGTTCGTTGATTTTTGAATAAATCGTCGCGTTTTGCTTTGCAGTCGTCTCGGCTAGTATTTTGATCTGCTCGCCAAGAGCCTTTTGCCCGGCTGTCAACTTTTGAATCTTCTGTTCCATAAGATGGGCCCAGCGGTCCAACTTTTGATTAACAGCTTCAATTTGGGCCTCGAGCTCACTAATTTGCTTTTCTTGCAAGGGTGCGCCGTCCACTTTCAAGATGGGGGTTTCAGTTGGACCGAACAATTGCGGGTTAAGCGTACGAGCCATAGACAACACGCCAGCTTCAGTTCAGCTAACGCCTCCTCGTGTGATTATTTTGACACTTTTTCCTGGACTGTAAACAGAAAATCTCCCTATGGTGAGGATATGTTAATGTCGGTAGGCGAAGTTGCACATTTTATTTTCGAACTTGAACCGCAGAAAAATCCCGCCCGGCTTGCCTTTTATTCTTATCTTAATTCGTTTTTGCCGCCCGATAAAACATTTACCCAAGAAATGCTTGATGTGTTTTACGATCGTGCGCTCACGCTTGCCCATTGGCAAACAAACAAGCAACACTTGGGCGAAACGATTCGCGATGATTTGCTCAAGGTAAATGAACTGGGCAAAGAAAAGCAAACCGGGCTTGCGTTTGACCCCGATCAAGCGCTTCACTGTTGTGATTTTCAAGTTGTACCACTAGAGACTCCGCGAGATTTTCAAGCCCTTCTTGAAAAGGCTGTGGAAAAATTTGAAGGGTTCGGTGAAAAGGTTCGTTTATTTGCGCTTAGAGACGGTTTCACTCATACGAGGCAAGAAGTTTTGGTTGTGCGATTGCAGAAAAGCGGTTCACTCATCGTTGATATTCAGCCCAATATCACCATTATTGTTGACGGCGAGTTGCAATTAGTGCGGCCCCATTCGCGCTTAACTTATTCACACTCGCTCGATCTTGAACCGGGGGTCGAACAAATTTTGGCCACTTCAGTTCTCAGGGTTGCACGGTTTCAAAAATCCGGCACAAATGTGGCCGGGGCATACATTCAAGGCATTAACTTCGCGCAATCCAGTCCTTTTGAAAAACCAATTAGCGAGATTCCAGAACTTCTGCGAGCAGTTAAACGAATTGAAAGGTATTACATTAACCCCGCATCTGATCCCTATTATCAAGATCTATATGAAACACTTAAAACAGATTCGCCTTAACAAGTTTATAGCCATGTCCGGGGTTGCGAGCCGGCGGCATGCCGATGACCTTATCGTTCAAGGTTTTGTTCGCGTAAACGGTAAAACAATTACCTATCTTGGCACTCGTGTTAGCCCTGAGCAAGATCGAGTATTTGTGCAAAATAAGCCGATTCATGCGGTTCGCGATCTCGTCTATATCGCTTTTCATAAACCCATTCACGTGGTCACAACGATGAATGATCCGCAAGGGAGGCCAAGTCTAGCCGAATACTTCTCGAAAGCGCGCATTCGCCTCTTCCCGGTAGGGCGATTGGACTGGGATTCTGAAGGGATTCTTCTTCTAACCAATGACGGGGCCTTTGCCCAAAAAGTTTCGCATCCAAAATATGGTGTCGCAAAAACTTATCTAGCCAAATTGAGCGGCCAACCTACTGATGAACAGCTGCAAAAACTTATGCGTGGTGTTTCAATCATTGGCGGCAAGGCCCGCGCGCAATACGTCGAACGAATTCGAAGCAGCGGCAAATACGATTGGGTTAAAATAATAATCGATGAAGGGCGGAACCGCCAGATTCGCCAAATGTTTCAAAAAATCGGCTTTGATGTCAAAAAGCTCCAACGTGTGGCTATTGGGTCGCTTCGATTAGGCGCACTTGAGCGCGGAAAATTTCGAATTCTTACCGAAACCGACCTCGAAAAGGTTTTTCGCGCCCCGAAAGAACTCACGGCACGCGCGCGGTGGCTTGCATAAACGAATCGAACGTAATGGCGTTCGGGTTTTTCATAACATCATGAAATTCGCGCTTCATCGAATCGACAAGCTCTTTATCGACTTGCCCCGCCCGCAGAAGCTCATCTACGGCACTCAACATCAATTCTTCTCGATCGCGCAGCAGTTTTTCGCGCAGTTCCGGCTCGCGCTTGTCTGCGTACATAAGCTTCACGTTTGTGCGCACGTCGGTGTAGCCGGCATCGCGCAAGAAATTACCCAGTTTTACGCCGACAAATGGGTCGCCACTCCGATCGTATTGATAGTCGTTAAAAGCCATCCAAAACTTCCAAATTGCGGGGCAATAGGGGTCCAAGAAATACGAGAAGTTCATCACCTCAGAAATGACAATCCGCGAACCCGGTTTAAGCACACGTCGAACTTCACCTAAAACACGCATAGGATTTGGCATGTGCTCCATCACCCAACAGATAAAAGCTCCGCCAAACGTATTTTCCGCAAACGTCATTTTCTCAGCGTTCATTTTGTGAATTTCAAAGCGATCACGGGCGTAATCGAGTTGGCCAAGAGTCTCTCGTGCCGCCTGCAATTGTTCGTCATTTATGTCAATACATGTGATCTTTAGGTGCGGAAAGCGGCGAAGCAAAATTTGTGTCTGCGCGCCGACGCCACATCCGACTTCAAGCAAATGCTCAGTTTGTGAAAAATTGACGTCTTGATATATAACAAACTCAGTCAGCTCCGCTTGCCGACGGAGCCGATCTTGTTCAACAGTCGAATAGCCATGAATGTATTTCTGTTCAGTCATCTGAATTGTCACACCGGCAGTGTTCTTTTCTTCGTTGCGCTCGCTTCCAAGCACGATAACGTTCAGAATAATCCCGGTATTGCTCCAAAAATTCTTGCCGTTTATCTTCTAAGTTCGAATTAAAATCGTCAATCCGCTCGTGCCAGGCGGAATCAAAGTCGCCACGCTTTTGTATTTCGTTGGAATTGAAATTTTCTTCTTGATCAGCCTGTCGTTCAAAAAATCGTTCGCGTTCGGAAGCAGTATGGTGCTCGCTTAAAAATCGACGGCGCGCCTCGCGTTGTTTACGATCGAAAGCGTCACGCTCCCGCTGCTCTTTATGATCGTAATTTTCACGCGACCTCTCTTCTTTCTGATCAAATCGTTCGCGTTCACGCTCAAACATCCGTTCGTACCGTTCTTGAATGTTTTCTGGTGGCAATCGCACTTGGCCAAAAAATTTAAGCAGACTTTTGAGTTTATCATTAGCCCTTCGTCGATCTTTTGGAATAGCCGCGCGTAACTTTGCGATTTCAGCCTGATCGCTTTTAAGCGAAACATTGGCCAAATTGCTGTGTGAACCGTAGTGGCCCGAGTTCAGCGCGCAACCGTTTAAAAAAACTAGGGCCCCCAGACCCGCGACCAAGATCAGAATTGTGATCGACCAAAGATGAGTCTTCATGACCTCAATGATAGAAGAGCTTTTTTAAAAACACAATGAGGCGGTAACATGAATTATGCTCCCACAGCAAGATTCACATTACCTTCAACCCTCCGGTTATACTCGCCGAAACAGCGGCTTTATAGATCGTGAATTTCAACTTAAATACACGCGTTATCTTTTATGGATGTCCGGACTGATCGCGCTCGTATTTTTACTGCCGCCGTTCTACTATTGCTTTCAAAACTACGGGATTTTTATACGCCTTGCCGATCTCAATGATCCGCGGCTTGCTCATTTTTTGATTAGCGAACGGTTTTACCTGGTTGTTTACTTTGGTGTCGCGGCCCTGGCACAATTTGGATTTTGGATCGTGTTTAGCCGGCGTATGTCCGCCAAGATCGTTGGTCCGGCAAAGCTGTTGCGCAACCACATTAGGCTTATCAGCCGCGGTGATTTTTCTCTGCCTGCCCTTCGCATTCGCGATGACGATGAATTCAAGGACCTCATCGGCTCCTACAATTATTTCTATTCGCTTCTCAAAACGCAATATGAACGCGAACTCGAGGATCTAAACAATCTTAAAAAAATGACTACAAATGCGGGGGCGCTCGATCTCATTAAAGAAATGACCGAGGTTCGCGCCAAGCGCCTTGGCCAAATTCCGCTTAACCCGAATGACCCCGCGAACTCGCTCGAAGGGCCCGCGACATCTCGCGATTCGCGTCACGCATCTTAATCGCACTGCGCTTATCACCTTTCTTTTTACCTTTCACAATTGCGATTTCGACTTTCACGCGACCGTTTTTAAAATACATTTTAAGCGGCACGCATGACATGCCCTTTTCGTTAACTGCGGCCGAAATGCGGCTAATTTCATGCCGATTGAGAAGAAGTTTTCGCAATCGCTCGGGAGCATGATTATTATACGAACTCGCTTTGTACGGGCTAATGTGCGACTTTTGCAAAAACATTTCGTCACCCACAAAACTGATGTAAGCATCTTTTAAATTGGCGCCACCTTGCCGCAGCGATTTGACTTCGCTACCCAAAAGCGCGATGCCGGCTTCGTAAGTATCGAAAATATGGTAATCAATAAATGCGCCTAAATATTCTTTTGGATATGGCTCCTGCAATATTTCGCATGTCTGCCGCGACAGTATCGGAAATGTACAAAGTCTCTTCTTGTTAAAGAGATCGTTGCCGTATGCCAAGTAAATCTTGTCAGAAATACGCTCATCGAGGTCGATAATC
>JAJYHS010000275.1 GCA_021784635.1 bacterium | reverse complement strand
CGCTTCAACAGGCCAATACGAGTATGCTCGAAGCCGAGCACGCTCAAAATGGGGGAGTAAAAGATAAAAAGAATTTTCTCCCGTATGGCCAAACGGCGATCACTGATGCAAGGTCCGCTATCGATGCCTGTGCCGCTGCGGGGGTGCAGGCCAATAATGCGAGTACATTTTATTGCTGCTTTGACCAAAAAGCGGCGGCGGGCGTGGTCAATCTAAATTGTCCCAGCACATGCCCATACGAAACGTCTTCTCAGACTCAAAATCCGACTTCGGGCTCTTCCGGTAAATAAGATCCCCGCAGGGGACCAGTTTTTCGACTAAAATGCAGGCATGATTTAAACTTAAATTGCACTGCGCAAATTACGAAAAGCCAAATGGCCGTGCCCCCACGACAATGATACACTAAAAGGCTCAAATTGGAGCTTTTTACGGAATGAAAAAATTTATAGCCATTGTTCTAGTCTTGGGTCTTCTCGGGGTCGCATCAGTTGCAGGCTATGTGTTTTACCTCAAAACACAACTGCCACATCTTTTTACGCTTAAAGATTATAAGCCTTTATTGATGACGCGAGTCTACGACCGAAACGGCACAAAAATCGGCGAGTTTGCGATTGAGCGGCGCAAACTTGTTCCGTTTAAGGAGATCCCTAAGGTTGTTGTCGACGCATTTCTCGCGGCTGAAGACGCGACATTTTATCACCACGGCGGGATCAACGTAAAAGCGATCGTGCGCGCGGCTCTCGTTGATTTGCGCGCCGGCGGTAAAGTTCAAGGGGCCTCAACGATTACTCAGCAAGTCGCGCGCGGGCTGCTCCTCAACGACAAAAAGACCTATTCGCGAAAAATCAAAGAGATGTTTTTGGCCGAGGAGATGAATCGGCGGTTCACGAAAAATCAAATTTTGTTTTTGTACCTAAATCAAATTTACTTGGGTCAAGATTCGTACGGCGTCGCTATGGCGTGCGAAACATACTTTCATAAGCCGCTTAAAGACATTACGTTGCCCGAGGCGGCAATATTGGCTGGGTTGCCAAAGGCGCCCTCCGAAATGAACCCCGTTGTGAGCCCAAAGCTCGCCAAAGACCGACAGCGGTATGTACTCGGCGAGATGTTAAAAAATCATATGATCACGCGAGTTGAGGAGCAAAAGGCGCTCAACACACCCCTCAAGATTTATACACAAATCGGTTTTAAAACTCCTGCGCCGTATTATTTGTCTACAGTTAAACAAATGCTTATTTCAAAGCTTGGTGAGTCAGCCGTATTCGGTGGAGGGCTAAAGGTCTACACGGGCCTTGACTTGCCAAAACAACTGGCCGGCGAAAAAGCGCTAAGGCGTGGCTTAAGGGCGCTTGATAAACGGCAGGGTTATCGGGGGCCACTCGGGCACGAAGAAAATCCGAATAAAGTGATCAAACTTTTGGCTCAAGCGCGCAAAAAACTAATTGAAAAAGAGCAGCCGTATCAGATTTTGCAACCCGACGGGACTGTCCCGCAGCTAGCACCACTCAATCTGACAAAGTACCAAAACGGCAAAGAAGGTTTGCCGCCATATATTCATATCGGCGACTTTGTAAAAGCCATCGTCATTAAGGTGGATGATAAGTGGGGGTTGGTTGCCGTTCGCTTTGCCGAAGCAAAGGGTTTAATCGGCATAAACACGATGCAGTGGGCGAGAAAACCCGATCCTACTGTAGACGTTTTTTGGGGCCAGAAGTTTGTGACAAAACCCAGTCAGGTTTTAAAAAAAGGCGATATAGTTTTGGTCAAAGTTGTCGCGCCCACGTTTAGTTCGCCGCGTATTTATAACCAACTTATGGCATTGCGGCGCCGCGAGGGACGACGTTATCGGCTTCCGAAAGATCTCCCCAATTTTAGAGATTACGCGCGCGTGGACCTCGAACAAGAACCACAAGTGCAAGCGGGGCTTCTCGCTCTTGATCAGAAGACCGGCGATATTATCACGATGGTTGGCGGATATAATTATGCGAAATCAAAACTCAATCGAACAATTCAAACCTCAAGGCAAACGGGTTCAGCCTTTAAACCGATTGTTTATTCGGCCGCGCTTGATAATGGTTTTACGCCAGCGACTCAAATCGTCGACGCTCCGGTCGTTTTTGAGCAGAAACAAAAAATCAAAGACGGTGACATTGACGAAATGGTCACGGATCGCTGGTCGCCAACGGACGACACCCAGCACTTTTTAGGCGATGTTTTATTTCGTGATGCTCTTATCAATTCGCTCAACGTGCCAAGTGTCAAAATTTTGAAAAAAATTGGGATACCACTTGCCGTTGATTATGCGCGAAGGCTCGGAATTTTCAGTCCGCTGAACCACGATTACACGCTCGTGCTTGGTTCAAGTAGCATTACGCTTTATGAAATGACAAAGGTCTACTCCGAACTTGATAACTTGGGGCGCCGAGTCCGCCCGATTTTAATCGATAAGGTCGTGGATAAGAATGGCAAAACAATATTGGGCACCGTTTATATGGGAGAGAAATTTGCAGCTCAAGAAAAGCCATACAAAGAAGAATTTGCACGTCGCCGGGTTGCATATCTTGCGTATCAACAGGCCCTCGCGGCGGGGCAGAAGCCGGCGGCTGCATTGACCGCTGCAGAGCAAGCGGTGGTTGCGTACAACACAAGTCTTGCCGAGCAAAATGCGACGGGCACGCAATCGGCACCGGGTTCGGCAAATGCTCTGGCGCAAAGCTCAAACAATACGAATGCCGCAAATAATTCGGCAAATACGAAAGCAACCATGATCAATCCGGCCACTGAGCCGCCAATATTTTTTAAGGACCCAAATCAATTAATTAAACCGCAAACGGCTTATGTCATAACGAATTTGCTCGAAGGAGTTGTAAAACATGGCACCGGTATGGGAGCGCGCGTTTTGGGGCGCCCGGTGGCCGGTAAAACGGGGACATCGAATGATTTTGTCGATGGGTGGTTTATGGGTTATACGCCCGACACGACGGCTGGAGTTTGGGTTGGTTACGATCAAGAGCAGTCGCTCGGGCGCGGTGAAGTGGGTGCGCATGCAGCGCTTCCGATTTGGGTTTCGTATATGAAACGCATAGAAAAAGGCAAGCCGGTTCGAGATTTTAAAGTTCCAAGCGGCATAGTCTTTGCCAATATCGACGACAAGACCGGACTTCTCGCCACTCCGCGATCTCGAGCTGTTGCGCGCCAGGCGTTTGTTGCGGGCACGCAACCGACCACGACCCAAAACAACTCCGGTTCGCAAATACAGGATTTTTATAAACAGGATTTGTCACAATGACCGAGATCCACCTTTGGGGGGTCAAACAGAATAATTTAAAGAACATCGATGTCAAAATTCCGCTGGGCTCTTTTACAGTGATTTGTGGGCCGAGCGGCTCCGGCAAGAGCTCGCTTGCTTTTGAAACGTTATATGCTGAAGGTCAGCGTCGGTATATTGAAAGCTTATCGAACTACACAAAACAATTTTTAAACAAGGCGCCAAAGCCCGACCTCGAAGGGGTTGAGAACATCCCGCCGGCGATTTCGCTTGAGCAGAAAAATAGCGTCAAATCGTCACGGTCAAATGTTGGCACATCAACTGAAATTGTTGATTTCTTGCGGCTTCTTTACGAGAAAATTGGTAGAGCCTATTGTCCCGACCACCATATCGTTGTTGAAAAAGAGCCGCCCACGCGCGCGGCCACCAAAATTTTAAAGGAGTTTTCTGCGGCTCGTGGCTATATTCTGGCGCAGATTTCAAAAGAGCATCGCAGCCTCAAAGATAAGCGCCTCGTTGCTGAGCTTTTACAAGACGGCATCCTTCGAATTTATTTACCGGCGCGTTCTAAGCGAAAACTTAAAGCGGTCGGCGCCACGGCCCAGGTTGCGTTGGGCGAAATTGTTGAGATTAATGCCAAATCAAAACTCCCCAAAGATGATTTTTATATTGTGGTCGACCGGCTTTCGTTTGATGAAAGTGAGCGCGGGCGCATTGTCGATTCAGTCACGCAAGCTTACCACATGTCGCTCAAATATAATTCACATTTTAATTTTGCAAAATGCGAAGCTTTGACAACCGAGGGTAAGCGGCTGCTCTTGAGCGAAGAAGTGTCATGCAGCGTTTGTGGATTTCGCTTTCCGGATATTCATGCCAGTCTTTTTAGTTTTAATTCTCCTGTTGGGGCCTGCCCGACATGCAAGGGTTTTGGGAATATTCTGGCCATTGACGAAGGTAAGGTAATTCCAAATCCGACGCTAACTATTGCCGAGGGCGCAATTAAACCCTTTGCTATGCCAAGCGGTGCAAAAGACCGGCGCGTACTGTTTAACTATTGCAAAAAGGCAGGCATTGATCTTCATGCTCCTTGGGAGAGTCTGCCGCTTAAACAACGCGAGCAAATTTGGAAGGGCAACAGCCAGTTTTTCGGCGTTTTGGGCCTATTCGATTATCTCGAGACAAAAAAGTATAAAATGCACGTGCGCGTTTTTTTGGCCCGCCACAAAAGTCCGTTTACGTGCCCCGATTGTCATGGCGCAAGACTCAAACCTGAGGCGCTTCAAGTTTTAATTCAGGGTAAAACCATTGCCGATCTATGCGCGATGACTGCGGAAGAACTTTTTGAACACATGAAGTCAATCGAGCTTTCGCAATCGGAACGTGAAATTTGCGCCGAACCGTACAGGCAAATTGTTTCGCGGCTACAATATCTTTGCGATGTCGGCATTGGATATTTGACACTTAACCGCGCGACAAAAACGCTATCTGGCGGAGAGTTTCAGCGCATGAATTTATCTAATCAACTCGGCGTTGGATTGTCGCAGACTCTTTACGTTTTAGACGAACCGACAATTGGGCTTCACCCGCGCGACAATGACCGGCTCATAGGCGTTTTACATAAACTCAACGAACTTGATAACACGCTGGTGGTCGTGGAGCATGACCATGACGTGATCAACAACGCAAGCCACATTTTAGAAATGGGCCCGGGGAGCGGCCATTTGGGTGGCAAAGTTGTTTTTTCAGGTACGCGCGCGGATTTTTACCAATCTACGGAATCGTCGACGGCGCCGTTTATGCGGCCACACCGAAAGTGGACGCCCCAGCGAACCGTACGGCCAGTGGACATCGACAAATATAAATACGTCATAAAGCTCGATGGGTGCACGGGGAACAATTTAAAAAACGTCACCGCAAGAATTCCACTACATCGAATCGTCACGGTTACGGGCGTCAGTGGCTCCGGCAAATCGAGCCTTGTTTCGGATACACTTTACCCGGCGTTAGCGCGAGCACTTAAGGTTGAATTTTTACCGGCTCTTTCGCATAGAAATATTACGGGAGCCGAACACTTAAAAAACGTCCTGTTTATCGACCAAACTCCGATCGGTACCACAGCGCGAAGTAATCCGGTGACTTATATGAAAGTCTACGATGCAATTCGTGCGGTCATGGCGGCTACTCCTGAAGCAAAGGCGACCGGTTATTCGGCAAGCACTTTTAGTTTAAACGTCGATGGCGGGCGTTGCCCCGTGTGCAAGGGCCTTGGCATCGAAATAATCGACATGATGTTTATGGATGACATTGAAATCCCGTGCGACGCGTGCGACGGCAAAAAATTTCGCCCCGAAATTCTCGAGATCACCTATCGAAATAAAAACATTCACGACATTTTGAATATGACAGTTGCCGAAGCGATGGATTTTTTTGTCAATTATCCGAACATTCGCCGACCGCTTGCGCTGCTTAAAGAAGTCGGACTTGAATACATTAGCCTGGGGCAGAGCGCGCGTTCATTAAGTGGCGGCGAAAGCCAGAGACTTAAAATCGCGCGCGAATTTTCACAAAGTCGCCACGATTCGACGCTTTACATTCTCGACGAACCGACTACGGGGCTGCATTTTCGCGAAATCCAGCTTCTGATTCACGTCCTTAACCGGCTGGTCGATTCGGGGGGGAGTGTCCTTTTAATTGAACACAATCTCGATGTCATTGCGGCTTCGGATTATATTCTGGATTTAGGTCCAGATGCCGGCGAGCAAGGTGGCGAAATTATTGCCGAAGGCACCCCCGAACACCTGACCAAAGTCCCGTCAAGCCTGACCGGTCAGTATTTGAAAGCATATCTATCCCCTTAAAGTTGTCCAAAGATTTGACGATAAGTTTAGCAAGGTAGCGACGCTGTCGAAAAATTGGTCGACCTTACGGGGGTACGCAAATGATCAATTGGGATGAGTTTGAACACATACACGTGATAAAAAAATTGAAACAGATTTTGGCGTCGTGGTGGAACATCGACATTATTTTCACCGATGAACGTGGTATGGCACGCGGTCCCGATCTGAAATCGGCAAGCTATGCAAACCCGGCTGTCAACCTTTTACTTGGTAAAGAGTCGACTGT
>JAJYHS010000218.1 GCA_021784635.1 bacterium | reverse complement strand
CGATCTTCATGATCAAGGTTTTGATTCGCTCGAAAACGCCGACGCTGCGATGAAGACGGCCAACCGTTATAAAATGAAGCGGGTAACCTGCGCGCGGAACAAGTTTAGATTCAAGCCCCGATGGCGTCCCGACAAAATCGATGCGCGAATCAGGATTGAATTTTTTACCGCGTCAGCCATCGCCAGCGCGGGATAAATGTGGCCGCCGGTTCCACCACCAGCAAATATAATGCGTGGACTGATTGATTTGCTGTTCACTGTCTCGCCGTTCACGGGTTGTGCTTATCACACCTTGATATAAGATCGCAGAGCTTTTTCATGCCCTTCTCGATCAATATTCAGAAGAATGCCAAGAGCGAATGAAATTGCAATTAGTTGACTGCCACCATAGCTTAAAAATGGCATTCCGAGTCCCTTTGTCGGGAGAAGCCCCATAGCCACCCCCGCATTGACAAGCGCCGTAATGGCAAATGTTATCGTCACACCCAATCCGATAATTTTCTGCCGTTCATCTTTAGCTTGGGCGGAGATTTGCATTCCGCGCAGCACAAGATAACCCAAAAGAAGCATGACGAGAACAACTCCGATAAAACCTTGCTCTTCACCCAAAACCGACAATGTAAAATCCGTGTGCGCCTCGGGGAGAAAAAATAACTTTGCCTGACCCCGGCCTAAACCAACTCCCGTTAAACCGCCCGAATAAAATCCCAGCATACTTTGAATAACCTGAAAACCTTTGTGCTGCGGGTCCGCCCACGGGTTCAAAAACGCCAAAACCCGTGCCATCCGGTAACGGTAGCGAACGATGAGAAAATAAAACGACGCCGCCATCGTCGCCAGCCCCCCCACAACGTAACGAAGTGGTAAGCCGCGCGAAAACAAAATGCAAAATACGACCACGGTTATGATCGCAAACGATCCAAAATCCGGTTGCCGCAATAGCAGTACAACAGGCAAGGCGACCAAACCCCAAGCCAAAATCGCGCGCAACCGCAATTCGACAAATTTTTTCGAAGACGTCAAAAGGTAAGCCATGGCCACAGGCGTCCCGTATTTTAGAAATTCACTCGGCTGCCAGTGAAACCCGCCCGGAACAGGCAACCAGCGCGAGGCCCCGCCGGTTCGAATTCCCACATGCGGCACAATCGTGAGCATAACGCCAATCCCGGCAAGACCCCAAGCCACGAGCGCCAAGCGTTCAAGAATACGCCAGGGCAAATACGCCACGATCAAAAGAATCGCGATTGCAATAAGAATAAATAAAGCTTGTTTCTTTACAAAAAATAGGCCGTCATTAAACGATTCGATCGCGAAAATATAACTCGAGGAATAAATCTGCACGAGCCCAAGGCCCATTAAAAACACTATAGCAAGAAAAAGTCCGCGATCAATTTGTGCACGCATCTCTATTTAGCGTACTCTGATCGCCGCAAATAAATCAATCTTATGGCGGATTTAAAATGTATTGCATCGGATTGACGGGCACCCCATCAACTCGAATTTCGTAATGCGAATGGGGCCCTGTTGAGCGGCCCGTATCGCCGACGGCCGAAATAACTTCACCACGCGTTACTTTCTGGCCCACTTGCACGTAGATTTGCGAATTGTGCCCGAAGAGCGTCTGAACTCCGTAACCGTTATCAATCTCGACCAGCTTGCCGTATCCCGCATCATAACCGACGAACGATACAACTCCGTTCGCAGTGGCATGTACAGGTGTGCCGATCGGAGCCGCAATATCAACGCCAGGGTGAAAATCGAGACCGCCCGGTACAAATGGGTCAGGACGATAGCCAAAGGGCGAACTAAAAAATCCGTGAACGGGCATGATTGTTGGCGTTGAATTGAGAATCGACTGCCGCTCTTGCAAGAGTTCTTGCAGCCGAATTACACCTTGCTCTTCAAGGCGAGACTGTTGAACCGCGCGATCAATTCGAATCGAAAGATTGGCGTACTTATCATTCGGCGTTGCCGCAAGCTCCCCATCGATGACATCAAGCACTGGGCGCTGCAAAAATGTGGCATCCTGTTGAAACGGCTGTGCTATAGACGCCGGAACTCGAGTGGCATCGACACCCGAAACGTGATTTTCATATAACGCCATATTTTGATGAAATCTTGGCACTTGCGGAATGGATAAATTCATCACCCGGTCGTTATCGCCAACGTCAGTGATGAGTTTAATTTTTGTCGTTAATGTTTGAATTTGATCAAGACTATTCTCTAAGGTCGCGAGTTTACCTTTAACAACTGAAAATTCCCGAGTGAGCTGCGCGTTCTCGGCTTGAAGACGTTTACTTTGGCTCTGGCTCAGAAGAAGTCCAAAGTAATCGACCCCGGCGGCAGCTATTAAAACCGCAAAGATGATCGATAAGGCGGCAAACGCTTTGAGCCAAGACGAACGTACAGTAAGAGTTCGCGTCTTACCTTCACGATTACTGGTAATAAGAAAAGTATAAGTTTTTGATTCCACTAATCCCCCCAATATCTTAGACACGGGCGGCCAAGTCAGCAGAAAATTCTTTAACAATGCGGCGCGCTCAGCTCAGTTTACCTTAATGACAATCGCACTTATGTTATCGTCACCACCGGCTTTTTTTGCCTCGTCGATAAATTTCTCAACTGTTGAACCGGGCGGATTTTTTCGAAAAATTTCGGCTAGCCGTTCGTTCGACACGAGTCCACACAATCCGTCGGAACAGAGAAGGTAGATCTCGCCCGGAATCAATTCACGCTCGATGACGTCCGCATCCACGTCTTCTTCAAAACCGACACTGCGAGTGATCACGTTTCGCCCAACAAGACTTGCGTCAGGTCGGTTTGGATCAACTGTCCCCGCGCGAATGGCCTCGTTGATTAGAGAGTGATCTTCTGTAATTTGCCACAAATTGTTTTCTTTAAACAAATATCCACGCGAGTCACCAACGTTGGCCACATACAATTTACCCTCATAAGCAAATGCCAGGACCATCGTCGTACCCATGCCCATTAGCTCCGTGCGCTCGTGATTACTTTTATGAAAAATGCGCCGACTCGCTTCACGGTAAGCCATCTTGAGCGTTTCTCGCGGAACAACCTTTTGGCTAGATTCGAGCTGCTCTTCTAGAACCTCATGAACGGTTTCAACCGCCATTGCCGAGGCAACTTCACCGCCGCGATGGCCGCCCATACCGTCTGCCACAATGAAAAGCGACAAATTTTTATCAACCAAAATACTATCTTGATTGTTATCGCGCTTGAGACCGACGTCGGTCTTTCCCCACACATCCAAAACCATATTAAAAAGTTTAAGACAAAACATCGCAAATATTAACTCAAAAAATAGGCTTGTTATTCCGAAAAAATGAAAAGGAGTTTTTGTGCGCTATTGGCGAGCCTTGCTGCAGAACAGTCTTATTGTTTGTCTTCTATTATCTTTATTAATTCATGCCGGGATCTGGCTGGGTCTTCGTCTAACTGAAGTTCACACATCCCCGAAGCGCGCTCAAAAAATTGAAGTTACAATTCTCGACAAAAGCCCCGCGGTTAAACGACTTGAGCTTCACCAACAAATTGTTCAGCAACCCGACCAAGCGATTAACAACGAGGTCAAACCCAACGCCAAATATTTAAGCGCGCATAACCAACTCGTTATTCACCAAACCCGCGCGCGAAACTTCGGGGCATTTCGCAATACCGACGGAACGGGGGGTAACGATTACGCATCTCGCAACCGCCAGAGAATTGCCAGCCATTCGCTCGGCGCGACACGAAACTCAAAATTACGGCTGCATACGCGAGGCACGCTCCCGACGTTGGCCGATCTATCGCCACGTTTTAATCCCACTCAGATCATGAATTTTGACAACAACGAAGTCGGCAACGGAGTGGCACCAAGCCAAACCGACGATTATTTAAAAAATACGACGCCAAGTCTTGAAACACTACTCAGCACCAAACAGTTTATTTATTACACGTACTATCAGCGCATACGCTCCCGCATTCGACAGTACTGGGCACCGTGCGTGCGCAAACAGGTTTTAAAAATATTTGCAGAGGGCCGCACCATCGCGTCAACGGAAGACCATATTACACGCGTTATTATTGTGCTCGATCGTAACGGCAACCTGGTTAAGGTCGAGGTTGTGGGACAAAGTGGCATTAAAGAATTGGATGACGCGGCTGTCGAAGCTTTTCGTGAAGCGGCGCCCTTCCCTCACCCGCCGAAAGGCATAGTTGGCCGAGACGGCTATATACGCATCAATTGGGACTTCATTCTGCAGGCTGACAACTCAAGCCCGATGGTGCTAAAAGATCTCTTTGCTTACCGCTAAAATCAGGAGAAATTTCCGGTGAAAAACACAAAGATGCCGTCTTTGGATTTGAATGTCATGAACGCAATTGTTCGGCGCGCGCACTACCTTGCCTGCCGCATGATCGACGTCGCAAACCATCGCGACAATAAAGAAAAGGGCGATCCAAAAGTTGGCGGTCACGCGTCGGCTTCGGCAAGCGCATTGCATATTTTAGGCGCGATTCATTTGGTTATGAAATCCGGATTTGATCACGTTGCCAATAAACCACACGCCTCGCCGGCAGATCATGCTTACAACTATCTGCTCAATTTATTTTTGCATGAAGATCTTTCGCGTTTTTCAGAAGATGAAAAAAATCAGACGATGCACGGCCTTCGCGCGTTTTCGCAAAACGGCGAACCCGTTTTACAATCTTATCACTCCGCCTATGATCCCGATCACCATAACTTTTTACCGTCAGGCACCGTTGGCATACCGCCGGTCAATGCGGGGTATCTTGCCCTCGCGTACCGCTATGCCCGGCAACACAAATTTGAAGTCCCCGACGCCCATTTTTGGTGCGTTTGCGGCGACTCTGAATTTCGCGAAGGTTCGCTGCATGAGGCGATCCCGGATCTTGCCGAACGCGAGGTCGGCAACCTAACTTGGATTATCGATTATAACCGTCAATCGCTTGACGGACATCGCATCCCCAACAACAAGGTCATGGGTTACACAGACGATCAGCGCATAAAACGCGTGATGGAGGCCAACGGGTGGGAAGTTCTTGAAGCCCGTCACGGCCGCAAACGTCTCAAATATTTCGGCCGGCCAGGCGGCGAAGAGTTTCGCCAATGGTTCGAACACGAACTCAACGATTACGAATTACAAGCACTCCTCCTCGTCAAAGATTCGAGCGAACTGGTACCGTATTTGCGCGATCATCACGGCGGGCAAATTAAAAATCTCGATAAATTTTTGAAAAACATGACGGCCAAAGAAATACACGAACTGTTGCATGATTTCGGCGGGCATGATTTTGATGTTTTACTAGAGACGTTTCAAGCGAGCAAAAACGATCCGCGCCGCCCCACGCTCATAATCGCCCATACAATAAAAGGCTGGGGCCTTGAAATGGCCGGGCAGTCGGGCAACCACTCGGCGTTACCCGAACGCGAAGAGCTCGATCGCTTGCAAAAGGAAACCGGACTGAAACCCGAGCAACTTTTTGCCGGTTTTAGCTCTGATTCTGCAGAAGGCAAATATTTGCGCAAACGCGGCGATGAACTCTACGCGCAAATTAAAGAACAGCATGCGCTTAAGGCCCGCAATGTCGCAAAATTTACTAAAGCGATGTCCGAATTTAGCGATGCCAATGGCTCGGCAACTGAAACTTTGCCGCCGTCATTAGACATTAACTTCAAAATGGCAAATTATCCGCATACGCAATGGATGCTTGGCCAGCTCACATCGAAACTCACCCGAATCGCCAACACGCCACTTAAAAACCTGAATGAAAAAATGCGGGCACTAACAGATTCTGAAAAAAAATGGAAGGCGGCCGCTGAGCTTATGGTCGAAATGGCACCTGATGTCGGTACGTCAACGAATTTGAATCCAACAATGGATGGCAAAATTTTCGGCGCCGAAATTACCGCCGACGTCGAAGAAGAGCTTCACGTCAAAGATCACGGCACGCCCGATCTTGTTCCGGGAGAACAGGTGGCCGATCGCTTTCTGCGATTCGAAATTGCTGAGGCTAATGTCATGTCATGCCTCGGATCGTTTGGCCGCCTGCGCGACATTCTAGGCATTCCCGTTTTGCCGCTAATGACGGTCTACGATTTTTTTGTTAAGCGCGCGCTAGATCAATATTTTTATGACCTTTACTGGAAGTCGAGTTTTATTCTAGTCGGCACTCCTTCAGGGGTGACGCTCTCGCCCGAAGGCGCCCAACATGGCTGGAAGTCAGACATACAAATTCCGAACCAAATCTTATGGGAGCCGTTTTTCGTTCAAGAGCTCGACTGGATTTTCTGCGAATCGATTCGCCGGCACATGACCCACGACAACGACGGCCGCACGGGCGTTCATATCCGTGGCGTCACACGCGGCGTGGATCAAAAAGATTTTC
>JAJYHS010000070.1 GCA_021784635.1 bacterium | reverse complement strand
ATGCCGCAGGAACGGGCCAAGCCGGTCAAGGAGCAAGCACCAACGGTTCAAATGGTCAGGTTTATGGTTATGGCTATCGGTTTAGCTTCACTAACGGGCAATATCAGTCTACAGGACCCGCGCGCGCAATAAGCAATGTCTACGAATATGATCTCACCACAGGCCAACAAACCAGCTCGTCATGGACATGCGAAAATTTCGAAATCCTTTACCCCGGCGACCTTGGCCGTTCAAGCGGCGTTCCGCGATGGACGCCCATAGCAAATCCACAGCCGGCAAACGCGCTACAAGCCGCAGCACTTCAAATGCTCCCCAATTGGCAATTCGACGAATACGGAAATTTCGTCATGCCGCCAACGTCGGTCACCAGCGGTGATTTCTGTGAAGGGACCCTGCAAATGCACCCACAGGGCAGCTACACCACGCCGTCAAATACCTTGTATTATGACTCAACCCACAGCGGTGGTGGGGGTACATGCAGTACGAGCTTAAATAATTGTCCGCATCTTGTCTCTGTTTGTGTTCGGAACAATTAGCTCGCAATGCAAAATTTATGGAAGCCGTATTTTTTGCCAGCAAGCAGGCGCGCCAAGTCTTGATAATTCACCTGAGCCGACCTACCTTGCATGAATGAACCGTGCTCACTCGAGTAAAGTTAAAAAAGCGTTGATACCGGCTGCCGGGCTGGGCACGCGGTTTTTGCCGGCGACTAAAACGATTCCAAAAGAAATGCTCCCCGTCGCGGATCAGCCGATTTTGCTTTATGTTATCGAAGAAGCCGTTCGCGCCGGTATCGAAGATATTGTACTTGTCGCAGGCCGCGGCAAACACGCCATCGAAGATTTTTTCGACCGTTCGTACGAACTCGAAGATCAACTTTTAAAATCAAATCGTGTCGACCTTTTGGAGCGAATTCAAAACATCCGCAATATGGCCAATATTATCAGTATTCGGCAAAAAGAAGCCCTCGGGCTTGGTCACGCCGTTTATTGCGGTAAGCCAATAATTGGCCAAGAAAATTTCGCCGTTCTTCTGGGTGACGAAATTATGTATTCGGACCCCGGTGAGCCGACGGTCGTTGAGCAATTAACAAAAATTTTTGATGAAACCGAAACTTCGACTGTTGCGGTAATGGAAGTCTCAACCGAGGATGTAGAGAAATACGGAATTATCGCGGCAGAAAAAACGGCGCAAAGCTATTTCAAAGTCCATCACGTCGTTGAAAAACCGCGCAAAAGTGAAGCCCCCAGTGCGCTCGCGTTGCCGGGCCGCTACGTTTTTACCCGCCATATTTTTGATTATCTAGAAAACGCAAAGCCCGGCAAAAATAATGAAATTCAACTCACCGACGCGATGACCGAACTCGCCACGCACCGCGGATTATATGCCACTTTGTTCCGCGCGCGCCGATTTGATGCCGGCGACCAACTTGGTTATCTCATGGCCAACATCGAACTCTCGCTCATGCGGCCCGACATCGGGCCAAAACTTAAAACCTACTTGAAGGGGCTTTTATGAAGCTCAACAAAAGAAATTTAAATTTGTCGCAAATGTTTGCAAGCACGATTGTTTTACTTTTGCTCGCCATTCCGGCCCGCGCATACATCCCGCCATATTGGATGATTCTAATGCGTACAGCAAAGAATCACGGCAATGGGGCCTACATCGTTAACGAAGACGTTTCGTTTCCGAATCCGAGCGACCCGACACAACCCACCTTAGCCGCCCATGAGCACTGGATAATCCTAAGCGGGTCGCAAATGCGCGTCGAAGTAGACGGCATTGGGAGTCTTAAAAATCAGCTTCAATTGACTTATGTTTACCGCTGGGGCCGCCGTTATTTCATTTCTAAAACAGGCGTTCGAAAAGTGAAAAAAGCTCCGAACGATTGGCTTGAGCCTTTCTTCAATTTTCGTAACGCGCAGGCGTTTCAACGTTATGCGATCCAAAAAGGGGTCACCCCTCCGGCGTCTGCCGCAAGTCGGCAGCAACCATATTCGAAGCTCCACCCGCTCCCCATTCCTGAGCCTTACATGCGGCTATCACGCGTCGACGGCACGGTTTCATATGCAATTGGTAAACCTACCCCGGTTGGCGCGACACTTCTGCCGGGACTATGGATTAAACAAGATCAGTTTGTGGTTAAAAAAATTCGTTTCCCATCGGGGGCGGTCGTTCTTGCAAAAGGCTATAATCTTTATGGTGACATTTGGCTTCCGAAGTCCATTGCCGTTACCTGGCCGAACCAATCAGCGACAGAAAATGGCGATAGTGGTACGGGTGCCGTCACTGCGAAAGCACAACTGACGCTTCTCAACGTAACTGCGGTCCGTCCCGATAAGCTGATTAAAAAGCTGATGGATCCGTTTCAGCTTTCAATCAAAAACGGTGACAAGCCCCGGCTCATGCCCAACAACGCTGTGATTCAATCTTTTTATACAAAATTGAGGTAGTCGCGTGGCTGACGGTCGCGCACAAAACGACGCTACTGACGAACAGTTTGTTAATGTGGCCGTTGAAGCCCCCTTACAAAATTTACTTACTTACAAGGCTTCGGCAGATTTTGTGCGTGGCGACTCGGTGCTTGTTCCGCTTGGCAAACGCACCGTTCGCGCCGTCATTATGCAAACGAATGTCAAAAAGCCGGCGGCCGAAATATCTGTTCGCACGTTAAGTGGCCGCAACGACGATCGGCCGCGCCTTAGTGAACCCATTTTAAAATGGCTCGAGTGGGTGTCGGATTACTATATTTACCCCATTGGGCAAGTCATGGCTCTTTCATTTGCCCCCCTTAAAAGGGTCGCAAAGTTGCGACGTTCCTCGCTGCGCGCGCAAAAAAAGAATCCGATCGTAAAATCTGTCGAAAATAGGCCCAAACCAAAACTGACCGACGAACAAGATTATGTTGTTAAAAATATTCACGTTGAGAATGGATTTGGCACTCATCTCATATTCGGAGTGACAGGGTCGGGCAAAACCGAGATTTATTTTGAACTTCTCGAAAAAGCCCTCCAAGCAGAATCAGACCGGCTCGGGAGTGCTTTGGTTCTGGTGCCGGAAATTTCACTTACTCCGCAATTGACAGCGCGATTTGCGGCAAGATTCGGCGACAAAATCGCCGTGTTGCATTCGCAGTTGACCGACCGTGAGCGAACGGAGCAGTGGTGGAAGATCGTATCCGGCGAAAAAAAAATTCTTATCGGCGCGCGCTCGGCGCTCTTTTGCCCCATTCCCGATTTGCGCATTATTATCGTGGATGAAGAACATGAAACAAGCTACAAGCAAGAAGAAAAATTGCGCTACCACGCGCGCGATGCCGCTGTGATGTTGGCACGGCACCTGGATATTCCAATTGTGCTCGGTTCAGCAACCCCCAGTTTAGAGTCCTGGCAAAATGCCAAGCGCGGCAAATACCACCTTCATACACTCACTCGCCGCGTGGCCGAGCGTGAGATGCCAAAAATTGAACTTATCGATTTGCGCGAGGTCTCGATGGCAACTCCTTTTTGGCTCTCGCCACAACTTGAAAGTGAAATCCGCGCAACACTTGATCGCGGGGAACAAATCGCGCTTTTTCTCAACCGCCGCGGCATCGCCCGAGCCGTTTTGTGCACAAGTTGTGGCCACGATTACAGCTGCCCGAATTGTACGATTTCTCTAACCCTGCACGGTGAGCGCGATTTGATTTGTCACTATTGCGACTACCATGAGCTTTTGTCCGACACCTGTCCAAAATGCAAGGAGGGGGAACTCAAGTCGATCGGACTAGGTACCGAGCAACTTGAAAACGATTTAAAAAAAATATTCCCACCTGCCCGTATTGCCCGGGCCGATCGGGATGAAATTCGCTCCCGCCAAACGCTTGAACAGTTCATTCATCAGATGGAGTCGCATGAGATCGACATATTAGTCGGTACACAAATGATCGCAAAGGGACTTGATTTTCCAAAACTCTCACTCGTCGGTCTTGTCCTTGCAGACATCGGCTTTAACATACCCGATTTTCGTTCGACCGAGCGGGCCTACCAACTTATCACGCAGATGAGCGGCCGCGCCGGCCGGCACCAAAAAGACGGCGGACGGGTTTTTATTCAGACCTACAATCCCGAGCATCCGGCCCTTCAAATGTCGCTTGCCGGGCAATTTTCCGATTTTGCCGATCATGAACTTGCCGCGCGCGAACAGTTTGCCTATCCGCCGTTTTGCCGTTTGGCGGCGATTCGCGTGATCTCCCGCGATTTTCGCCGCGGCGAAGATACGATCGAGCAGGTCGCGCGTCGCGCCGAGGCTTTAAAGAAAATAAACGCCCAGTACGAAAAAATCGAGATTTTGGGGCCTGTTGAAGCGCCAATTGCACGACTACGCGGCCAGTTTCGCTTTCACGCGCTCTTTAAATCACGAAATAACCTAAGCGGGTTTTGCCGCCAGCTGCTCGGAAACGGCGCCTGGATACCCTCTTCGACTAAAGTGCAGATCGATATTGATCCTATGAATTTGCTTTAGTGCGCGACCTTGCTAAACTTTAAGTTGGCATGAACGACAACTTGCAAACACACAGCTGCCCTCGCTGCGGCAACGACGCCACGAAGCTGATCCCAGTTGATGCGGGAATGAAGCTCATTTTACAACAAACAAACGCAAGCGCACGGGATTTGCCCGCTGAAGTTTGCGCCGCTTGCTACAACGAATTAACGGCAAGCGTATCACAAGGGGTAAAGCTGCGGCTTGAACAACAAGCAAAAGAAAAAAATCGCCACATGCTTTGGAAAAGCCGCGTAAGTTTGGTGAAACAGGCGCGCGTATTAATGCAGCAAAAAATGTATTCTGAAGCCGCCGTCAATTACGAAAAATATTTACGCGTGCTTGAACTCTCGTACGATAAAAAATCGGGCGAGCTTACGCCCGATCTTTTTGGTAAAAGCTCACACTCTAAGGAGCTTACCGTAATTGCCACCTGCTATTGGGACCTCATGCTCATTTATGATACAAATCCTCAATACCGGGATCGCATGTTGAAGGCCGCGCGAAAACTTGCTGAGTTTCTACCTTACTCGAAGACTTATCCCAACATCGCAAGAAAAGCACAGATTTTGGCTGGTTCGGCAAAAAACCCTGATATCGTAAAAGAATTTTTGCAACTTGCAAAAGCCGGTACCGGCCGCTGCTTTATCGCAACCGCAGCGTTCAACGATGTCAATCACCCCACCGTCGCGGAATTGCGCCGCTTTAGAGACGATGTTTTGTTGCACTCAGATCGAGGAGTTCGCTTTGTCATGTTTTATTACAAGCACTCCCCGCCCATTGCTGAATATTTAGAGCGCCACCCACGTATTGCTAAACAATGCCGGACTCTTTTAAATTTCATTGTCATATTGGTGCGCGGTTTTAAGAGGCGACAAGATTCACGTCGAATTTCTTGCGACGGCAAATAACGTCTGGTACGTTTTTTAGCATGAAAACAGCAATTATTTCTGACGGTCTTGCCGGATTTATGCTGGCCCATGTTCTCACAAAAATGGGCCATTCTGTAACATTGATCGACACCAACCAGAATCCGCAATCCGAGAGCCGGTTTTGCGATTTTGGAATACATTTTTTACCCAATACGCCCCTTGTCCGCCATGGCCTCACACTTCTTGAGAATTGCTTTGAAACTTCATTTGATATTCAAGCCATTCCCGCAGCACCGCTTACTGTTGAAGATAACAAACTAAAAAACTTTATCGGTTTTGGCGAAGGCCGCTCAAAAGCCGTTGAGGCATTGAGTTTTTTTAACGCCCCGTCGCGCCTTGCGATAAATGTTCGCGAAAGCGACTTGGTTCAATTAGCTCTGCAGACCGGTGAATTTAAGATATTACCGTTTTCAGAACTAAGCGCGTTGAAATTCGAAAATTTAGTCCAAAACTCGCGAATTGAAAACCTAACCCTAAATGGGCAGACGGACTTTGCCGCCGATCAATTTATTTATTTAAATGCTCCTCAAGATTTACTCGCTCTGATACCCCAAGAACTCCTCGGCGTGAGAACCCGGTCAAGAATTTCTAAAGTCACATCTTGGGCCCGGGTTTCTCTCAAGCTTACACAAGTATCCCCGTTGCCTGAATTTAGCGGTCAGGTTTTAGACGAATCGATATTTTTAATGCCGAACCAACCCGATCACCAGCCATGTGTGGGGCAATTTGCGCCGCTTGGAACTCTTCAGTCGTGCTGGCAAACGTACATTTTAGCCGAACTAGCAGAGGATACGGTTTACGTTTCAAACAGTATAAAGGAGATTCGAAAACTGGTGCGAAAAGCGTTCTCCTTCCCCGACACGACAACAAAAGAATCTGTAATTGTTGATCTTCTTGCAACTTCCGATCTCGCTTGGATCTTTGATAACAAGGAGGTCATGAATCTGGCTGAGAATTTTGTATTTGCACCCCGCCT
>JAJYHS010000277.1 GCA_021784635.1 bacterium | reverse complement strand
TAGAGCGACGGGGCCCAATTGTTGTGGCTGTTCGACCGGGCAGTCCGGCCAATGCCGCGGGTCTCTCAGCAGGCGACATGATTGTGGATGTTAATCGCCACCGGGTTGAGACAGAAGAAGAAATGGTGCGATACTTACGTCGCGGTAAAATCAATACATTGCGTGTATTGCGGGGCGGTTATCCATTGATGATTTTTATAAGCAAGTAATAAAACGAGTTTAGTTTCAAATTGCGGTAATTTAGACTGCATCGGCATAAATGTCTCGTTATGAGACGAAAAAATGATTTCAGTCGCAGGACCAAAGATCCGATACTCTATAAGAGAAGTCTGCAGCAACAAGGGGTCCTGCCATGCAAATCACCGAAGTGAACGTCTTTCCGGTTAACGAAGACCGGCTGAAAGCTTACGTCTCAATCACCATCGACAATTGTTTTGTCGTACGAGATTTAAAAGTCATTCGCGGCAACAACGGGTTGTTCGTTGCCATGCCCTCGAAAAAACGCAAAGACGGCCAATTCAAAGACGTCGCCCACCCGCTCAACCAGGAAACGCGAGAAATGATCGAGCGGGCTGTTTTTGACGCCTACGAGAACGCGATAAAATCAATGGGCGATAGCCTATCTTCATTAAAAGCATCCGCTGGCGGCGACCCAGAAGGCGATTAGCTGCATCCCATAGAGTTGCCACAATTCAAACAACGATAACAAGTACCGTTACGCACAGTTGTGTGCCCGCATGTCGAGCATGCTGGAGCATCGCCCATAAGTTGACCATACAGCTGATCTGCGGTCGCATCAGTGTCGGCATGTTTGTTTTTCGCTGGCGGCTGTACGTGCAAAAAGTCGGTCATACCAAGGTATTCCATACCGAGCAGGCGAAAGATGAAATCAACAACTGAGGTCGCTCCTTTAATGTTTTCGTGATCCACGACCCCGTTAGGCTCGAAACGCGTAAACGTAAACGTGTCGACATACTCTTTGAGCGGAACGCCGTGCTGCAGGCCTTTTGATACCGCAATAGCAAAACAGTTAAGTAACGAGCGAAATGCCGCCCCCTCCTTGTGCATGTCTATGAAGATTTCGCCGAGTTCTCCATTTTCGTATTCGCCCGTACGCACGTAAATCTTATGGCCGCCAACCCGCGATTCAACGGTAAACCCGTGCCGTTTTTTCGGTAATCGCCGGATTGTCATCGTTTGGTTTTCGCGAGTCGACTCTTTTTTTGCCGTCAGCGGTTGGCTCATTTTCGAGCCATCGCGGTAAATCGCCACGGCTTTGAGATTCAACTTCCATGCTTCGAGAAAAATCGACTTAATGTCTTCAACTGTCGCTTCGTGTGGCAAATTGACTGTCTTCGAAATTGCGCCAGACAGAAATGGTTGCGCGGCGGCCATCATTTTGATGTGGCTCATCGGCGATAAATAGCGCGTACCTTTTTCGCCGCAACGATTAGCGCAATCAAAAACCGCTAAGTGCCCCGGCTTTAATTGTGGGCAGCCTTCGACAGTCAAGTTCTCCACTATATATCGAACAATCGCGTCGGAGTCTTCGTGACTGTAACCAAGCGACTTCAACGCTCTCGGGACAGCTTGATTCACGATTTTAAATGAACCTCCGCCCGCCAGCTTTTTAAATTTTACTAGCGCAAAATCGGGTTCAATTCCGGTCGTGTCACAATCCATTAACAAACCAATCGTGCCCGTCGGCGCGAGTACCGTAACTTGTGCATTCCGATAACCAAACTTTTTACCGAGATCGACGGCCCGGCGCAGAGCTTCTTCGGCCGATGCACGCAAGCCATCCGGCACTCCCTTAACGATACTTGCCGTGCCATCTTTGTGTGCGTTGACGACGTTTAGCATGGCGTCTTGGTTTTTTCGATATCCAGCAAATGGCCCTTTGAGCGCCGCAATTTCCGCACTTGTCGAATAGGCTTCGCCGAGCATAAGCGCAGTAATTGCCCCGCACCAAGACCGTGCAGCCTCGCTGTCATAGGGTATACCCATTACCATCAGCAAGGCGCCGAGGTTTGCATAACCCAACCCAAGCGGTCGATAGTCACGGCTATTTTGCGCGATTTTCGGCGTTGGATATGAAGACTGACTAACCAAAATCTCTTGGGCAAGAATAAATACCTGACACGCATGCCGAAATCCTTCGACATCGAACTCATTGCTGTCGTTTAGATATTTGAGAAGGTTAATCGATGCTAAATTGCACGCGCTGTCATCGAGAAACATGTATTCGGAACACGGATTAGAGGAATTGATTTTACCCGAACCCGGGCAGGTGTGCCATTTATTAATCGTGTCGTCAAATTGAACCCCTGGATCGGCACAGGTCCAAGCCGATTTCGCGATCAAATCGAACAAGTCGCGTGCCTTCAGCGTCTTATAAACTTCTTTCGTTGTTCTCAGCCGAGTCTGCCATTCTTTATCATTGACGACGGCATTCATAAACTCATCGGGGATGCGAACCGAATTATTTGAATTTTGCCCCGCGACCGTCTTGTAGGCTTCGCCGTTGAAGTCCGGAGTATAACCGGCCGCAACAAGCGCCGAGACCTTTTTCTCTTCTTTCACCTTCCATTGCACAAAATCTTCAATTTCGGGATGGTCAATATCCAGACACACCATTTTTGCCGCCCGGCGCGTAGTCCCGCCCGATTTTGTCGCACCTGCACCGCGATCGAGAACTTCTAAAAAGCTCATGAGCCCGGAGCTTGTTCCGCCCCCTGAAAGCTTCTCCATATGGCCCCGGATTTTAGAAAAATTTGTGCCCGTTCCTGAACCATATTTAAAAATTTTAGATTCGTTTTTAGCCAGGTCGAATATTGCCCCCAGGTCGTCGTCAACACTCTGAATAAAACACGCGGAAGACTGCGGATATTGATACGAACTTTTCGTTTGCTCAATCGAATTTGTGTTTTCGTTGAAAAAATAATTCCCGCCGGAACCGCCGATGCCATATCTCTGAAAAAGGCCGACGTTAAACCAAACCGGTGAATTAAACGCGCCTCTTTGAGTAATTAACAAATAGGTTAGTTCCGCTTCAAATATTTCAGCTTGATCCGGCGAGGTAAAATATCCGGAACTTTCACCGAACTCTCGAATCGTATGGGCCACCCGAAATATAACTTGTTTAACACTTACTTCGCGCCCCGTATCCGGAACTCCCGCGCGGCGAAAATATCGCGAGATAAGAATGTCGGTCGCGAGTTGTGACCAGTCTTTCGGTACTTCAACGTCTTTCATCTCAAATACGATCGATCCGTCCGGATTTGAAATTTGCGCGGATCGCGTTTCATATTCAATTTCGTCCAACGGACTGACGCCCTTTTTGGTGTGCCGGCGTTTAAGTTGCAACGCAGTCGATTTTCTTTCTCGATTTAACGTTGAATGTTTCTCAATTGAATTTTTTTGCACGACGCCGGTTTCAATATCCATTCTTACCGCCTTTTAAATGGGTTAATACTTTGAGCGTAGAAGCGAAATTGAAACACGGTCAACAGTCGATACGGACCATTAGGGCTTGAGACAATTCGTCACTCGTGGCGTGGCAAATTGTCACAAAGCAAGTGAATCAATCAATTGTACAACTACATACGCGATTTGGATTATAACGAACAGGTGCCCCGTATTTGCACACATATATTTGGCAGGGTGTATCTATGTCGAAACATTGCGATCCTAGCGATATTGCGTTGAAAAGTTTTTTTCTTGGTCCGCAGGCTGAAAATGCCGAAATGGTGTCGCACATTTTTCACCACATCGTCGAAAGATGGATTTTATGGCGCCGCAACCGCTTTCCGGATGATGGCTGTGCCATTTCGAACGATGATCAAAATACTCGTGAATATCGTAACGCTCTAAAGAAAGTAAACACGCTCGTCGACGAACTTATGTCGCGATTTGAAGGCGAGGTCCCAAAATTTTCCCCGCGATATATTGGGCACATGTTCTCTGAAATTTCGCTCCCTGCGCTTTTCGGCCATTGCATGACTCTTCTTCATAATCCAAACAATGTTTCGGCAGAAGCGTCTCGCGTCGGGATCAAAATTGAGCACGAGGCCATCGTTGAACTTCTCAATATGTGCGGGTTTGATGTCAATCAAAGTACGGGCCACTTTACCAGCGGCGGAACCGTCGCCAATTTTGAAGCCGCGATCCGAGCTAAATGGCGAATGATGCGATGGTTATCAATTGCGTGCAAAAGTAAAAGCCAAAAATTTTGGGAGGGCACCCATTTTCAAGCTGCAAATTTAGGTTGGACGCAGTTTCACGAACTTCACCGCCGATTTGATTTTTCAGACGAGTCGGAGTCGGAGCTTTATCTTTCTTCTCCGCTAGAGGCGGGCCGCCTGATCGCCGAAAGTTTTGGTAAATTCAGTGAACCAGTTTTATTAATACCGGCGCACCGCCATTATTCGTGGGAGAAAATCGCGGTTCTGCTCGGCTACGGAAAAAATAATTTAATACCCGTCGAACTCGACCGGCACGGAACCATTTCGATAACCGACCTTATAAAAAAATTGGAATGGTGTCGAAAAGCAGAACGGCCGATTGCAATGCTCGTTTCGGTACTTGGCACAACCGAATTAGGTCTTGTGGACCCTATTCATGAGATCCAAAGGGTCGTCGACGACTACAAAAACTCGAAGAACATTTTTATTTGGCACCATATCGACGCCGCATTCGGCGGTTTTTTCTGTTCGTTGAAAGACACGCATGGGCTAATCGACGATAAATTAAAAGCCGATTTGAACTCGGTCGCGTCGGCGGATTCATTTACGATTGATCCGCACAAATTAGGCTATGTCCCCTACTCTTGCGGAGCAGTTCTTATCCGGGACAGGTGGCAAAATCAATTACCCGTTCAACCGACCCCCTATATTGACTTTCATGACGACGATCGAGGACATTTTACGTTAGAAGGATCACGTTCAGCGGCGGGGGCAACGGCGACCTGGCTGACCGCAAAGACGATTGGTTTCAATGCCGACGGCTACGGCCGAATTCTTGGGCGAACAATTGAAAGTGGCCGCATACTTCGCCAAGCGCTTAAAGAAATTGTTCCGAACGTGCATATCCCCACTTCTGCGGATACAAACATTTTATGTTTTTGCGTCGGTAAGTCTGGCGAGCCGCTGACTGTCGTCAACGAACGTACGCGGCAGATCTTTGAACAATTTTCGCCGTATAAAGAGAGCGATTTCTACGTTTCAAAAACCGACATCCCCATTGACCGGTATTCGGAATTTTTAAAAGCGAATTTTCCAGATTGGTCTCCGAATAAGAATTGTTCCCATCTCATGTTAATTCGTGTTTGTTTGATGAACCCGTTTTTTACATCGGCTGAACCAAAAATAAATTATCCGCATTCGTTCGCCGAAAGTCTGGCGCAATTTCTTCGCGGCCGATTATAGCGCCAGAGAAAAGATTTGCGTCTTCGGGCTTTGACGGCGCAAATGCATATCAAAGGCAACGCAGGCATTTCGCAAAAACGGGCGGCCGTTGTCTGTTAAAATCAATCTTGAACCGTCAAGGCGCACCAAACCGTCTTCAAGCATACTCGTTAAAAATTGCGCCACATCCGCTTTTTGCGCGGCATTTTGAAACTCGACTTCTCCTCGTGTCATAAACCGTAAAATTTGTTCGCGGCACATGCGGTCTTCTTCGTCGAGTTTATGTCCGCGTAAAGTCGGCAGTCTCCCCGAGTCGACCACCTGTTCATAGCGCGACAGAACTTTTTCATTTTGATGAAAGCAGTTGGGAGTTTCTGAAATTGCGCTCAGACCGAGACCCAGCAGGATGTCGGTTCGGTAATCCGTATACCCCATAAAATTACGGTGAAGGGTTTGATTGTCTCGGGCTCGGGCCAGCCCGTCGTTGGGCAGCGCAAAATGGTCAATTCCAATTTCAACATAGCCACTTTTTAAAAACTGCTCGCGCGCCAATTCGTAGAGCTTTCGCTTGTCCGCACCACGAGGCAGATCCTCGTACTTGAAAAGACGTTGTTGCGGTTTAATCCATGGCACCACCGCAAGCGAATAAAGCGCGACACGATCGGGTCGTAATTCAATCGTGTCGGTCACTGTGCGCAAAATGGATTGCGGCGTCTGCGCTGGCAAACCGTAAATCAAATCGTAATTTATTGACTCATAACCGAGATCGCGAGCCGCGTGCGTCAGTTCTACCGTTTTTTCTTTTGGCTGAATCCGGTTGATCAAACGCTGCACTTCGGGAGCAAAATCCTGAACTCCCATACTGACGCGCGAAAACCCAAGCCGGCGCAAGACTTCTAGCTGCTGCGGGCTTGTGCGCCTTGGGTCCACTTCAATGCTACCGTCAAACTGCGGGGCAACGTTTAACCTCTTAAAAATTTTGTCGATTAAATTTTGAAGCACTGGCGCTGAAAGAAATGTGGGGGTGCCACCGCCCAGGTGAATTTGCTTCAACGGCCGCGTCTTAAGATC
>JAJYHS010000071.1 GCA_021784635.1 bacterium | reverse complement strand
GCGAACCGTCGGGCCATGCGCGCGGTTCTGAAAGTCGCGATGTCCCCAAGCGTTCTTTACGACGTCTTGTTTGATAATGCGCCCACGGGCCGTAATTGGGTTTGCCATCTTGATAGATACGGCTATCTACATTCGTGTATGAATAGGCATGAGAAATTAAAAATTTTGTGGCTCAGTCGGCGGGCGGATTCCCGAACAATAGAAATTGACGACCCGCAGGCGCAAGTGCAAATGGACCTGTACGATTTTAACGCGCAAATCCCAGGGCTTCAGACAGCATTTATTTTAAAAGCCCCGAGCTCATTTAAGGTAAAGAATTTGGGATACCGTCAAACGTCTAGATCTGAGACGTTCGGTCGTAATTGATTCGTCATTCCGGCATAATTAATTAAAGGCTGCGGCACTCGCGACCGGCAAGCCTTACGTTGGGAGCAAGCAATGTCAGCAGGAGACTGGGGAAATATAAATTTTCAAACTATGCTACGAGACTGGCAGAACTCCAAAGAGTATCGGGATCTCAATTGGGTTGGTAGTTTTAACGACTACATCAATCTTGTAAAACGAAACCCCAAAATTTCCCGCAATGCTTTTCAGCGAATGTATGACCTCATTGTCGAAAAAGGGTTTGAGGAATACGTCGACGTGAAGAAACACGTCCTTCATTATAAATTTTTTGACGACGAAGAAAATGGCGGCAGAGATGCGGTTTTCGGACTTGATATTCCCCTTATGAAGCTTGTGAATATTTTAAAGGCTGCGGCCCAAGGCTACGGCGCGGAAAAGCGCGTAATTCTATTGCACGGTCCTGTGGGGAGCGCGAAATCTACCGTTTGCCGGATGCTCAAAAAAGGTGTGGAGGCCTATTCGAAAAGCGACCAAGGTGCCGTCTACACTTTTGAGTGGTTTGATGAAGCAGGTGAACACGAAGACATTTTCGGTAAAGGAGTTCGGATTTTTCCAAGCCCCATGCATGAGGAGCCGCTCCTGCTCGTTCCCGAAGAAATGCGCCCGAAGCTTTGCGATGAGTTAAATCGAAGCGTAAAGGACGATTTTCGCGTACAAATTCAAGGTGAACTTTGCCCGCCGAGCCGCTTTATCATGAGACGGCTCTTAGAAAAATATAATGGCAATATCGAGCGTGTTTTTAATCACGTGCGCGTGAAGAGACTTATTTTGAGCGAAGCGGATCGCGTCGGCATTGGCACCTTTCAGCCAAAAGACGAAAAAAACCAAGACAGCACCGAGCTCACCGGCGATCTCAATTATAGAAAAATTGCGGAGTACGGCTCGGATTCGGACCCGCGGGCATTTAATTTTGACGGCGAATTCAATATTGCCAATCGCGGAGTCATCGAGTTTGTCGAGGTTCTAAAGCTCGACGTTGCATTTTTGTACGACCTTTTGGGGGCCTCTCAAGAGCATCGGGTGAAACCAAAAAAGTTTGCTCAAACCCATATTGACGAAGTCATCATCGGCCATACCAACGAGCCCGAGTTTAGGCGGCTGCAAGATAACGAATTCATGGAGGCTTTGCGCGACCGCACGGTGCGCATCGACATCCCGTACATCACAAAGTGGAACGAAGAAATTAAAATATACAAAAAGGATTTTAACAGTAAGCGCTTAAAGGGCGTGAGTATTGCCCCGCACACAATTGAAATGGCGGCCATGTGGGCGGTGCTGACCCGCCTCGAAAAGCCCAAAAAAGCGAATCTCACGCGAGTGCAAAAACTTAAACTTTATGATGGCAAAACAATTCCGAATTTTACTGAAGACAATGTGAAAGAACTTCGAAAAGAAGCCAAGCGTGAGGGCTTAGACGGAATTTCACCCCGGTACATTCAAGATAAAATTTCTAATGCGATTGTAATGGCTCAACAACTCAATCGCGGGTCTGTGAGCCCGATGTTGGTTCTCAATGAACTCGAGTCGGGCCTTAAAAATCATCCGCTCATGGCCAATAACGAAGAAATTCGAAACGACTATCGGGAACTTATCGGCGTGGTTAAGCAAGAGTACGAAGAAATTATTAAGGCCGAGGTTCAACATGCAGTGAGTAACGACGAGGGCGCATTAGATCGCTTGTGTTCAAATTATATTGAGAACGTAAAGGCCTATACGCAGGGCAAAGAGGTCGACGAGCGACTCATGCGATCGATTGAAGATAAAATCGATATACCGGAATCAAGAAAAGACGACTTTCGACACGAAATACGCAATTACATCGATTCACACGCGCTCGAAGGCAAAAAATTTGATTACAAGACAAACGAGCGGCTCCACCGGGCATTTGAACGAAAATTATTTGAGGATGAGCGCGACACGATAAAACTCACCGCCCACATTTCTTCAGAAGATAGCAAAGAAACGCGTGAAAAAGTCGACATTGTGAAATCAAGACTTATAAAGGAATTTGGTTACGACGAAATTTCGGCTCACGATGTACTAGAACATGTAGCCGGGATTTTCGCGCGAGGCGATGTAAAAGAGAAAAAATAGGGCCGGCAAATCCCCCTGCGAGTATCACTATGTCGATTTTAGAAGACCATCGACGGTTTCGCGAAATTATTAAGGGCCGTATCAAGCAACATTTCAAGAAATACGTCACACAAGGCGAAATGATCGGAAAGCAAGAAAAGGAATTTGTGAAAATTCCTGTGCCGTCGATTGAAATTCCAAAATTTAAATATGGACCGAAGGATCAAAGCGGAGTGGGCCAGGGTCAGGGTCAACCGGGTGACGCCGTTCAAGGCCAGCAAGGTGAAGGCAAAGGTCAAGCTGGTGATACCCCCGGTCAACATATGCTTGAAGTCGACGTTTCACTTGAAGAACTCGCCGACATTTTGGGCGAAGAATTGGAGCTTCCGCGTATTCAGCCAAAAGGCAATAAGACAATTGAAACAGTACAGACGCGCTACACGGGTCGCTCCCCGATTGGACCGAACTCCCTGCGGCTTTTTAAACAAAGTTACAAAGAGGCGCTGAAGAGGCAAATTACAGAAGGCACTTACAACGCCGACGATCCTGTAGTGGTACCGATTAAAGACGATATGCGTTTTCGGACGTTTAAAAAAGTAACCCGCCCGCAAGCCAACGCAGTAGTCATCTATATGATGGATGTTTCTGGCTCGATGGGCGATGAGCAAAAAGAAATTGTGCGGCTTGAAAGTTTTTGGATTAATACATGGCTAAGGCGAAATTATCGCGGCCTTGAAACTCGATTTATCATTCACGATGCCGCGGCAAAAGAAGTTGATGAGAAAACTTTTTTCTCGACTAGTGAATCCGGCGGCACGCTGATCTCTTCGGCCTATAAGCTTGCGCGAAAAATCGTAGAAGAAGAATATCCGGCGAACGCTTGGAATATCTACCCGTTTCATTTCAGCGACGGAGACAATTGGAGCGGCGAAGACACGCGCGTTTGCCTAAGCCTTCTTAAAGATTTTTTTCTTCCGAGTGTTAATATGTTTGGCTACGGCCAAGTTGAGTCGAAATACGGCTCGGGTCAATTTCTCAAAGATCTTGAAAAGGCGTTTACCGCTGACGATCGTTTAGTAATGAGTAAAATTG
Organism: bacterium; assembly: GCA_021784635.1. GTDB lineage: Bacteria > Bdellovibrionota > Bdellovibrionia > Bdellovibrionales > UBA1609 > RBG-16-40-8. The sequence goes on along the minus strand of JAJYHS010000071.1, from coordinate 2,906 downwards.
AAAATCGCGATAAAATCATGCAGTCGATAAAAGAATTTTTGGGCCGGGGTCGCTGATGAAAGTAAAAGGGTGTTGTAGATGAGCGAAAAACGCCTGCCGCAAGAGCTTGAAAAGGCCCGCATCTATATCTGTGACGAGGCCAGAAAGCACGGGCTTGATTTTTTCGAAACAATTTTTGAACTTGTAACCTACAAACAGCTCAACGAAATCGCGGCCAAGGGGGGATTCCCCACGCGTTACCCGCACTGGCGTTTCGGTATGGATTACGAACAGCTTTCAAAAAGTTACGAATTTGGACTGTCAAAAATTTATGAACTCGTAATCAACAACGATCCTTGCTACGCGTATCTTATGGAAGGCAACGACTTTGTCGACCAAAAACTCGTTATGGCCCACGTCTACGGGCACTGTGATTTTTTTAAAAACAATAAATGGTTCGGAAAGACAAACCGCAAGATGATTAACGAAATGGCTAACCATGCGGTCAAAGTTCGCAGACTCATTGACGAGCACGGCCTCGATGTCGTCGAAGATTTTATCGACCGTTGTTTGAGCTTAGAAAATTTAATCAACGCATACAGTGTTTATAAGGGCCCGTCGATTTCACGCCAGAGAAACGGTCAGGAGGTCGAAAGCCCGCCCACTCTTGATCGGGCAGAGCGGGACATTTTAAAATTTCTTCTTGATTATGCGCCACTAGAAGAATGGCAACATGCCGTCTTAAACATCGTCCGCGATGAAGCCTACTATTTCGCTCCACAAGCGATGACAAAAATAATGAATGAGGGATGGGCATCATATTGGCACGCAAAACTCATGACTGAGCGGGTTTTGCACGATTGTGAAATTGTGGACTTTGCTGACCGGCACAGCGGGGCGCTGGTGATGCCCCCGTCAGGTTTTAATCCGTATAAAATTGGTATCGAGCTTTTTCGGGAGATTGAATCGCGCTGGAACCGCGGGCAGTTTGGGCCGGAGTGGGAAAGCTGTGACGATTTAGCGGCAAAAAAAAATTGGGATACAAAAGTGGGCCGGGGGCGTGAAAAGATTTTCGAAGTCCGGCGCGACTATAACGATGTTACATTTATTGACGAGTTTTTAACCGAAGGATTTTGTCGCGAGCACAAAATGTTCGTTTATCATTTTAATAAGCGAACAGGGCAATTCGAGGTCGACAATCGCGATTTTAAAACGATAAAGAAAAAGTTTTTATTTCAGATTACGAACATGGGCATGCCGATCATCAGTGTTGTCGACGGCAATTTCAATCAAAACGGCGAGCTCCTCCTCACGCATCTTTTTGAGGGTGTTGAAATGCAGCCCGATTACATGCGGGCAACAATGGAGAATCTCTTTGCGCTTTGGAAGAAGCCGGTTCACGTTGCGACGGTTATGGATGGTGAAGGGCGAATTTTCACCTGGGATGGATCGGAATTTCGTCATTCGCCTTTTGGGGACATTGCTGTCGCAGCGGACGACAAAGAAGAAGCGGAATCAACCGAATCCGATTAATGCGTCTTTTCTACCCGATACTCTGTTTGACAGCTTGGACATTTAACCCAAAACGGATATTGATCGGCGCGCTTACTGGGCAACATGATATCGGCGTGGCATTTCTCGCATTTGAGTTTTATATTTTCGATTTCGACATTGTCGACATAAGCATTCACGGCCATAAAAATAGAAAGCAATAAAAAGCCGGGAACCAAAATCAAGTGTAATATTGGGACAAATACGGCGCCGACCGCGAGGCCCAAAAAAATAAAATAACTTTTGGCGGCCTTTCTAAGGCGCACTCGATTTGGAATCCGTGACAGTACCGCTTGACCGGAAATCGGCGCGACGACCTCCGCGTCTGATGAGTTTTCAGTTTTGGGGACTTGGCGCGTGGCTTGTATGGGTACTAGCTCGGGTTCATTCATAGTTATCTCCTTCGGAGTCATCGTCATCGTTCTCGTCATCATCCTCATCGTCGTCGTCCTCTTCGTCGTCATCGTTGCGACTTGCGCGCAGAGAAATGCGATCGAGTTTGTCAGGGTCATCCGCTTCAACTTTAAACAGCCACCCCTCATCTGTTGGGTCTTCTTGCAAAAGCCCGGGATTTTCGAGAACAGCGTCATTTATTTCGATAACTGTGCCGGAGACAGGACAATACAAATTTAGATTTCCGTTGTCTGATTCAATATCGCCACAAACTTTGCCGGCAAGAACGGAGTCATCCGCTTCGGGCAAATTAATTGTAATTTGATCGGATAAGTCTGAAACGGCCTCGTCGGTAAGGCCAACCGTGACCACGCCGTCTTCAACGGCAATCCATTCGTAGCCCATATAAGTCATTGTGTCGTTCATTGTGGCTTTGTTTGTGCCACAAACGGCGCGGCTCGGCAAGTAAGCTACAGGGAAATTCCTGTAGCTCAGGTCTTACTGTTAGAGATCATAGTAAAGATGAAACTCGTACGGCGAAGGACGAGCTTGCATGGGGCGAATTTCTTTGTCGAATTTGTAAGATGTCCAGGTTTCAAGTAGGTCTTTTGAAAACACGTCGCCCTTGAGCAAAAACGTGTGATCGGACTCAAGACGAGCCAGGGCCTCTTCAAGTGAGCCGGGGATTGAGGGAATCTTTGCCAACTCCTGCGGCGGTAAACCGTAAATATCTTTGTCAAGTGGCTCGCCAGGTAAGATTTTGTTCTGTACGCCGTCAATACCTGCCATGAGCATCGCTGCAAACGACAAATATACATTAGCGCTTGGGTCCGGCGTTCTAAACTCAATGCGTTTTGCCTTGGGGTTAGATCCGCTATTCGGGATGCGAATCGCGGCGGAGCGGTTTTTGTAGGAATAAGCGAGTTTAATCGGCGCCTCAAAGCCCGGAACTAACCGCTTGTATGAATTAGTCGTTGGATTTG
>JAJYHS010000048.1 GCA_021784635.1 bacterium | reverse complement strand
GATGGTTTTCGGGTTTTTCGACATCAAATCCTCGGCGGTTTCAATCAAAGGCCCCTTATTTTTTTCAAGTCGCCGCCTGAGATCACCATCGGTTATACAACCACAAAGCTGGCCCCGGTCGTTGACGACCCCTGCAACGCCGCGAATTTCTGAGGAGGTCATTAGCGTCAGGACCTTAGCCATATCATCGCGCTGCCGTACAACGGGCAGCTCTGAGCCATGCATTAAATCTTTCACCCGTAAAACTAGACGTCGGCCCAGACTGCCGGCCGGGTGAAACTCGGCAAAATCTTCGCGGCTAAATCCGCGCATTTTCAAAATCGACATTGCGAGTGCATCACCAAGAGCCAACGTCACGGTTGAACTCGATGTCGGCGCAAGCCCGAGCGAACAGGCCTCTTCCGTTACGCTAATATCTAAAAAAACTCCCGCGCGTCCGAGTGGAGAAGACGCCTGGCTCGACATGACGATGAGTGGAATATTTCGTCGTGCCACAAAATGCAAGATCGGCATCAACTCTTCGGTCTCACCACTGTTACTGATCGCCAAAACCAAATCATGATCGCCGATCACGCCTAAATCACCGTGCGAACTTTCGGCGGGATGCAAAAATAAAGAAGGTGTACCAGTTGAGCTGAAAGTACTCGAGATCTTGCGACCAATGAGTCCGGACTTGCCCATACCGGTTACAATGACCTTGCCCTTACAAGCTAAAATTTTATCGACGGCAATTTTAAAATTGCCATCTAACCGTTCTACAACATCGAGTATCGCCTGCGCCTCAATACGAAGCACACGTCGCGCTTCTTCAATTTCAATCACAATAGTCCCTCGTGTTTTGCCTTGTGCCCCACGCGTCCACTGTCTTTGCGGCTCATAGGTTTGCGAAAATGCGCCCGCTGTCTCTTGTGGTCAAGCGTTGCTGCCACAAAACTCGTAAACAGGGGATGAGGAGCAAGCGGTCTTGATTTAAATTCAGGATGAAACTGCACCCCGATAAACCATGGATGATTCGCAATCTCGACAATTTCAACAAGGTCGCGATCTTCGCAAACGCCCGACATATTCATCCCGTGTTTTTCAAAAAGCGAACGGTACTTGTTGTTGAACTCATAACGATGCCGATGCCGCTCTGAAATTTTAGGTTGCCCGTAAATCATGCGCGCGCGCGAACCTTTCGCGAGCGAACAGGGATAGGCTCCAAGGCGCATGGTTCCGCCTTTTGTCTTTATAGACTTCTGCTCTTCCATAAAATCAATGATGAGATTTTTCGATCTTTTGGCCGCGTCGAATTCGCGGCTCGTCGCATCTTTAATGCCGCAGACATGACGGGCAAATTCGATTGCCGCAAGCTGCATGCCAAAACAAATTCCAAAATACGGGATGAGATTTTCGCGCGCAAACCGAATCGCCGAAAGCTTGCCGTCGACTCCACGCTCACCGAAACCGCCCGGCACGAGTACTCCGTGCACATCCGCAAGGGCGTGGCCCACGTTGCGATCATTTAGAGTTTCGGAATCAACATAAACAATATTTACTTTTGAGTGATTCGCAATACCCCCGTGAATAATCGCTTCGTTAAGCGACTTGTAACTTTCTTTTAAATCCACGTATTTACCCACAATGCCAATAGTGATCTGGTGCTCGGGATGTTTCAAGGTTTGTACCATCCGCTCCCATGCCCGAAGTCCGTTTGAAGACGGCGTAATTTTTGACGACGCCTTAATGTGCTTTTGCGCTTTCGAAGCGTGGGCTTCGATTTTAAGGCGCTCCATCACTTTTCGATCCAACTCCTCGGCATGTAATGCAAGTGGAACTTCATAAATTGATGATGAATCTGTCGCGGCAATCACGTATTCCGTTTTCACGTTGCAAAAAAGACCGATCTTTCTTTTGATTTCCTCTCCGAGGTGTTTTTCAGACCGGCAAATGAGAAAATCCGGTTGAATGCCGACTTCGCGCAGTTCTTTGACTGAGTGTTGTGTCGGCTTACTTTTCAATTCACCTGCAGCAGCAATATAGGGGACATAAGTTACATGAATAAAAATGGAATTCTCAAACCCAAGGTCGGAACGCATCTGCCGAATGGCTTCGATAAACGGCAACCCTTCGATATCACCGATCGTACCTCCAATCTCAACAATGACGACTTCGCTACCCTGACCCGTTTCGAAAATGCGGGACTTAATCTCGTCTGTGATATGCGGAATCACCTGAACAGTTCCGCCGAGATAGTCGCCGCGTCGTTCTTTAGCAATAACGCTTTCATAAATCTGACCGGCTGTAATGCTGTTGCCTCGGTTTACCTGACCTGACGTAAACCGCTCGTAGTGGCCAAGATCGAGATCGGTTTCAGCGCCGTCTTCTGTTACATACACTTCACCGTGTTGAAGCGGCGACATGGTACCCGGATCAACATTGATGTAGGGGTCGCATTTCATAATACAAACTTTAATCCCGCGCGATTCAAGTAGCGTACCCAAACTTGCCGCCGAGAGCCCTTTGCCAATCGACGAAACCACGCCGCCCGTAACAAAAATAAATTTCTGCTTAAAAACTTTTGCACGCTTCTTTGTCGTCACAATAATTCTCCCTTATCGTTTCGTCTGCGTGATCGTTTCAACAAGTTTGACGTCTTCGGCTGTATCGACGCCAACCGACAACGCGTCAATGGTCGCAACATGAATCCGTTCACCAAGCCACAGTGCCCGAAGTTGCTCAAGACTTTCAGCGCGCTCAAGCGGCGTTGGCGGTTGCTCGCAAAACATCTTTAGAAATTCACGCTTGTATCCATAAAGCCCGATGTGTTTAAGCGCAAGCCCAGGCGACTGCTCCAACGTCATTCGCGTGTACGGTATCGGATGCCGGCTGAAGTAAATGGCTTCGTTTTGACGGTTCATTATAAGCTTCACGACGCCACGGGAATCCAATTCTTCAGGAGGCAATTTGTGCGCGAGCGTTGCCATCCGAGCTTCTGGCTTTTGAGTAAAAATCGAGACCAAACGGTCGATCCAAAAAGGTTGAATCAACGGCTCGTCACCTTGAATATTGAGCACCACGTCGCAGCTGCGCTCGCGGGCAACAGCCCAAACACGGTCACTCCCGGATGGCAAATTCGCATCAGTCATAACCGCGTGCACACCGATTTTTTCAGCTAAATTCGCAATATCTTCGTGATCTGTTGCAACAATTAGCTCATTTAACGCGGGCGATGAACGCACGCCGTTTACCACCCATTCGAGGAGAGGTCGGCCATTGATTTTTAAAAGAGGTTTAGCAGGTAAGCGGGTTGACCCATAACGGGCCGGAATCACTCCCAAGACTTGCATTTACAATTGTTACCACAAATTCAGAAAATATTCAAAAAAGTAGGGCTTCTTTTTTCAACTAATCGCCGCCATCGCTTGGGTTTCGTCCTACCGCTTGGATTTAGCGTCTATTTATTCGGACAAAATCCACCATTTGACTCACTCAACGGCTAATAGCCGGATACACACGAAAACCGGAATTCGGCATGAATATTGTAAAACAGCCCTGAAAAGAGGACTTTCGCCATGAAAACAATGAACCTCAACCTGCGCACTTTGGCCACTGAAAAAGGCTACATCACCGTGATTTCAGAAAACTTGCGTAAAACCTTTGAGATCGAAGGTTATGCGCTGATTGGACGCGACTCGCAGTGTTCAATTTGTATATCCGACTCATTTATGTCTTTGCGTCATGCGCGCATAGAAAAGACCGGACCTGGTTATATTTTACGCGATCTCAGGTCGCGCAACGGCACATTCGTCAATGGTAATCGAATTATCGAAGCTCATCTTCATGACAACGACCGGTTCCGAGTCGGTATCACCGAGTTTATTTTTACGTTTGAGCGCGACCAATCCGTTAATCCGCTATTCGTTCAAAGTAAAAACTCGGCCTGGCACGAGCAACTCAGCCGTCTGCCGGCCATGGCCTCTAGCCCCTATCCTGTTCTAATTTTGGGACCGTCGGGCACGGGCAAAGAAGTACTGGCCAATCTTATCCATAGATTTTCAAACCGAAATGGCGGGCCCTTTCTCAGCGTGAACTGTAGCGCACTGACCGAATCTTTAGCTGAAAGCGAACTGTTCGGGCATACCAAGGGGAGTTTCACGGGGGCGACTGCCGATCGCAAAGGAGCATTTGAATCCGCCCGCGGAGGCACACTTTTTCTTGATGAAATTGGCGATCTGCCGCTGAATATACAACCAAAATTATTGCGCGCGCTTGAAAATCACGAAATCAAACCCGTGGGTGCCGACCGCCCCATCCCAATCGACGTGCGCATCGTGGCCGCCACCAATCAAGATTTAAAAAAACAAGTTCAGGCCGGTAAGTTCCGCGATGATCTTTATTTTCGCATTCACATTTTGCAACTCATCCCGCCCGCGCTAAAAGACCGGATGGAAGACTTTGACAATCTGTTAAAATATTTTGCCGGAGATCAACCCCTTCAGTTCGATTTCGAAGCGTATACGATTTTGCAAAATTACCCGTGGCCCGGCAATATTCGCGAACTTCGAAATATGATCACAAGGACACTCGCACTATTTCCGGGCCAAATAATTACTCCGTCACAACTGTCGCAACTGCTCGATCACTCCGCCATGACTGCGCTAATAGAAAACGTCGATTCGCCAAATTTGCAAAATCAAACAAACGAAGTTGGGTCGGTGAGGCAAAATATTTTAGATCTTGAGCGGCGAATCATTATCGACCGCCTCCGTTTTTTTAGCGGCAATCAACGCCGAACCGCGCTCGCGCTTGGAATCCCAAAAAGCACGCTTCATGATCGTATCAAAAAGTACAACATTGACCCGAAAGAAATGAAAATAGAGGGGCTGTCTTCTAATTGCCCGAGTAAAGTATGAAATTATTGAAGTAAATATTAAAGACGCGGCCCTGGTCCAAAATTTTATTGATTTGTTCGCGCAGGGCTATTTTCATTCGTTCTTTACCCTCAACACTTGCGGCTTCGTTATAATTAAACGTTTCGAGCGTCCGCCGAACAAGGTCGAGAATTTGTTGTTCTCGGGCTTTAACTTCGATTGCCGTATCTTGCGAATCAGCGCCAACAAAGATTTGAAAAGCTCCCATTGGGTTTGGGCCGCTACCGTAGCTCGGTTGAAGGTTCACGATCACCTTTTTAAGAAGTACGTAATATTCGACTTTAGGGAAGACTTGAAACAAATCCTCAAGTTCACTTTTCGAGTGGACAACGCCAACAAAACTCGCACCTTGCGCGAGGGAATGGGGGAGGCTTTCTGCAAACGTCGGCAGCCAATTTCGATCAAATGTTTTTGAAATAAAAAAGACCGAGGCGGCCAGGGCCAGTGCCATAAACGCGACAGCAAGTTTTTGTGTCGAGTTAAAAGCTCTGAAATTCGCCCACTGTTTAAGCAGCCAGGCGAATGCCCGCCTAAGCTGCGACCACGTATACTTTATTCTATCAGGGAGTTCGCTACGAACAAAATACGACAACCGGTCGATTGACATCAAAGCCCGATTTTTAATCCGTATCCACCGCAACCGCACAAAAGACTGAACGCCAAGAATTGGCTTAAATAGAAATAAGAACAGTTTCTTGCGTTTTGAAGGTTGCTCGTCATCTTCTTTGCCAGATTCAGTGTCTTCTTCTGGTTCGAGTTTTAGACTCTCGATCGCGTCAGTGCCCTCAACTGATTGTTTTTGAATTTCTGAAAGCTCGTTTTTAAACGATGGATCTTCGGCTTCAATGATTTTGTCTATGTCATCGAGAGAAAAAACAGAATCTGACATGACTTTTGGCCTCCGACTTTATTTTTTCATGTCTTAATCCGATACACAATCATCGGGTCGGGGTCACCGCGCAATGGATCTATGCGGCCCCCTAGGCACAAGGAGGCGCTGTGAAATCACGACTATTTATTTACTTATATTTCTTGGTTTTACTGTCTTTCGCCGGACTTTCGGCTTGCTCGCTCGTTACAGTTCATCAAAATCTTTTGAGCTCAAACGCCTCGCCAGAAAATGAATATGCGACGACTGGCGGTCAACCACCCGCGATGAGAAATGAATATTTTCGGCAAAAATACGGCCAAGAGTGGAACTTTGCGCGAAAAGAACTCGGAATACCGAAAAATGCGCCACTAACCCCTGATCAATCGAAGGCAATCACTACGCGTGTGGAATTGAACCGATTAGAAAACGCGATTCAAACGGATGAAGCCCGCAAACAGTACTACGCGCTCAAACCGTATTTTGAAAACGATGCCCAGCGTATTCATTTTTTGGAACTGCCCACGATGCAAGCACGTGAACAATGGGCCCGCGAACAAGGCATTACGACAAATCCAAAAATCAGCCAGACTGCGGCCACAATAATCAAAGACAACAATATCGCGCTCGGGATGACCGGCAACGAAGTCGAGCAAAGTTGGGGCGAACCCACCGATATCGAATACGCCGGTAATCCCGTGTACCAAAACGAGCGTTGGAGTTACACCAAAGAAATTT
>JAJYHS010000102.1 GCA_021784635.1 bacterium | reverse complement strand
CGGAGCCTTCGGCGTTTTAAAAAGCGCGGGGTTAACGTCACATTTTACCTTGCACCACAAGGCAGGCAAAAAAAGCGCAGCACGAGCCGTAACATTAACTCGCTCACTTTTGAGCGCGGCGTTGGCGGCTATACCCAAGCTTGCGGAACCGGCGCTGTTGCTGCCGCAACCTCATTCGCCGCTCATAGTGCTTTGACCCGAGGGAGGGTCAACGTGCGCGTGCCGGGTGGCCAACTCGTCGTTGAACTCGGCCAAACTCGCCCCATCTTGTCGGGGCCGGCATTTTATATCGCAGAAATTCACGTTAACATCTAAAACTTCTTTCACTTTATTTTGTCGGCGAAATGGCCTATTTTGACTGAGCCATGAGCCTGGATAAAACTAAACTTTGTAATCAGCTAAAAGTTGTCGAGCAGATAAAAGAGTCGTCCGACTCGGTGACGCTAGTACTTGATATTCCTGAAAAACTTCGAGACAAATTTCGCTATTCGGCCGGGCAATTTGTCACTTTCTTTCTTGATATTGATGGCCAAGAACTTCACCGTAGCTATTCGCTTTGCACAAGCCCGGACTTTGATCAAAAATTCGCCGTCACAGTTAAACGCGTCCCGGGCGGCAGAGGCTCAACCTTTCTGACTGAAAACGTTCACGTTGGCGATGAACTCTGGACCACTCCCCCGGCGGGCCGTTTTACTCTACCCGAAAAAATTGCGGAGCAAAAACTCGTATTTTTTGCGGCGGGCAGCGGCATCACCCCTATCTTTTCACTCATAAAATCGGCGCTTAAAAAGACAACTTTGCCCTGCCTTTTGTTCTATCAAAATCGTACCGAAGACGCGGTTATTTTTCGCAGTCAACTCGACGAGCTTGAGAAAACTTCGCAAGGGAGATTTACTGTAACACACGTTTTGTCGAATCCCGACTCTGAATGGAAGGGGCTTCGAGGGCGCGCACATCACAATATGATTCGCGAATTTTTGATTCGTCATCAGGTCGGCATTCGCTCTCTTTATTTTTTATGCGGCCCCACCGGTTTTATGGAAACGGTTGAAACAGCTCTTAAATCGATGTCGGTCGACCCGCTAAAAATTATTAGTGAAAGTTTTGCGACATCACCTTCGCCTGCAGAAGGCCCCGAGACAACGCCGCCGTCGACGGTCACCGCCGCGGCAAAAACAAACGCTCCTGATTTGACCGGAATGGTCACAATTGGCGATCCGTCAGATGTTGGCTCGCCAGAACTAATCGAGGTTCGTTGGGAGGGCGAAACTAAAACAGTACCGTACAAAGGCAACGCTTCGATTCTTGAAACTCTTCTTGATGCCGACCTTAACCCCCCGTATTCATGCATGGACGGAGCGTGCATGGCTTGCATGGCCAAAGTTGAGAAAGGACTCGTTTATCAAGCTGATCCTGGAATTTTGTGCGATGATAATATCGAGGCTAAAGAATGTCTGACCTGCCAATCGCGGCCGGCCTCGAAAATCGTGCGCGTCAACTACGACGCGTTTTAGATCTACTGGATAATCGTTCGAAAATTGCGGGTCGGCAATGTGGCCGGGGGACCAGATCCCGTATTTTGTTGAGCCATCTCAATTATTAAACCAATGCGCCCAAGCTCGCGACCGTGAGCAGTTTCGATTTGGACGCGCCAATCCCCTGGGCTATAGTGATCCTTGTACACGAACGTTCGAAAACCTTGTGCACGGCCGCCGGTGATCGTGCCCGCAATGCGATCTTGCGTTTGCCAACCGCGCCTCGTGTATTTGAGCCAGTGAAAAATAATCTGATCTTTAAAATTTCGTGGAGCAAATATTCGCGCATAGCAAAAAACGCGATCGCCGGGATCTGCAACAAAGGTTTGGTCGCCGTGCTGCCAAAACTTCCACCATGGCCGGTCGTATGATAAAACTAAATGCGTTTGGCCATCGGTTTTAACGGTCTGAACATTGTGAAATATCCCGACGTACTGAACGGATAACGGAATCGGCGGCAATATTCGCAAAAAGTAAAGCGCAACCAGACTTACGGCAACTATCCCCGTCGGCAGGAGAATTGCGCGTTTAAGATACGCACCCCCTTGCCCCGCCTTAGCCGCCAAAGCTCGGTACAAAGTATAGAAAAAAAGCAAACCTATAATTAAACCGGCAAAAAACGCCGTGTAACCGATAAATTCAAGAATGAGCGCGATCATAATGAAAAGAAACGAACAAATTGCGACCGAGTAGAGCCCGAACTTTATCTGTAGATTGCGTTTATGAAACCGGGGCGATTCGTTCAAAACTAAAAGCCCAAAAATAATAAGAATAAAAATCGCCGACGTGGCAAGCGAACTGCTTTTGAAATAAAAAAGAGTGTAAATGTTAAGAAGTGTTCCAAGAAAAAAGTTAAGCGCTTCTGAGTTATAGTGCCAATATTTCGCAAGCCGCCCGGAGGGGTGCCAGACATCCATCTCTTCAAGAGTTTTAAATTTCAATATTTGAAGCACAATAAGTAAATAGGCGAATTGTTGAATGAGCGCTTTGACGCTGTCGATTCTCCGAAGCATGACCGCATCGAAAATAAACCCGCCAACAAAAAAAGCCGGCGCCAAATAGCGGCTATGCCGCTTCTTAAATTCTAAGGCTTGGTTTTTCAGTTTTACAGCACGCTCAAAAAGGCGCGATTGAGTAAGACTCATTGGTTGATTCTCACCGTGGGCAATTTGTGTTATCCTTAGCAGGATGTCACAGAATCAAGCTAACCCAAAGACAATTGGTTCACTCAAGACCTTGATCGTTGAACCACGCTCCGAGCGCACCAAACCCGGTCCAGCCGTTATACTGTTTCACGGTTATGGCGCAGATGCCGCCGACCTTTTGCCACTTTCAGATCTAATGGCGCTGCGAGAAAACATTACTTGGATCTTCCCTGAAGCTCCGCTTCAAGTGATTTCAGCTCCGGGCATGTACGGTAGAGCCTGGTATTCACTCGACTCAAATCTGCTCGAGCGTTCGCTTCGTACCGGTGAGCCGGCCGATTTAAGCACCATCCTGCCAAAGGGATTGGATGCGGCCCGAACGGCTGCCCTGAGTTTATATAACGAATTAATTCCGAAGCACAGCGCGATTATTTTGGGAGGTTTCAGTCAGGGCGCGACACTTGCCACGGAACTCGCGTTAACCGCTCCGGTTAAACCTGCAGGTCTTGTGATAATGTCCGGAACCGTTATTTGCGAATCACGCTGGCGCAAACTTTCATCAACCGCACGGGGCATTCCGTTCTTTCAGTGCCACGGTAAAAACGACCCGCTTCTGGGTTATCAATTAGCGGAGAAATTATTTTCGCTTCTGCAAAGCGCCGGTCTTCATGGCGAGTTCATGCCATTTTCAGGTGGTCACGAAATTCCGCCTAAAGCGATAGAAAAGATCGCAAAATTCATCAATCATACGCTGCGGTAAAATTGCTCCAGGGGCGGCCTTTCGGTTTTTTGCGGAATGACTCGCGGGTACCCGATGTGAATGACGCCCGCGATTTCATGAGTATCAGACGAAATATTTAAAAGCGAATAAAGCTCTGAAGCTTGAATGAGTTGCCCAGTTGACCATTTCATCCCCACATTTTCACTCCACAAATAAAGCGCCATGTTTTGAAGCGCACAAGCGAGTGAAGCGTAATCTTCGCGTTCGGTCGCAACACGTTTTTTAATTCCCGCAATAAGTAGAACTGGAGCTTCGAGAATTTTCACGCGAGCGGCCTCGGCCGCCTTTACACTCAAAGGCGATTTTTGCGACTTTAATTTCACGTAGAGATCGGCAATTTCATTTCTCGTTTTGCCTTGCACGCGAATAAAAAACCACGGCCATGTCAGGTGATGATTGGGCGCGTGAATAGCTGACTCAAGAGCCGACTGAAGAATCTCATCTGATACTTTTTTATCTGAATATGAATGAATTGTGCGACGGCTTTTTATAATTTCAAAAACTTCCACGACCTCGACCAAAGCAGAACTAGACTTTTCAGTCAATTAACATCCAGCGAAAATGTAGAGATGAGAAATAGCTTACAAACAGTTATGATAATCCTTGCCGCAGCCTTTCTCATCGCGGGCTGCAGCTCGAACAATAAGGGCGGCAACAACTCAAATCGCTCCCCCGCTTCAAACGGAGGAGCACCCGTCGGGGCCGTCGCCAATTCCTCCTGTTACAACGGGCGTTGTTTGCAAACAATGCCCTTTAGTCAAATAGTCGATCCTCAAGATTATATTTACAAAAATCCAAACTCATTCCCCTACCCGTCTTTGCGCCCACAATATCAGGTGCCCACTCACATGATAGATCTTGCATACGTGAATGCTTCTTGGCCGCTGTCAAAAAGTTTTACCGTCGGCGACTTTATGGACTATAACCACGGCCGCTATGCTATTTTTTCACCGGCTGTCGTCAATATCATGCAAGACATCCAAAACGACGCGAATACCCCGATTTGGATTACCAGCGGATATCGAAGCCCCACCCATAACGCACAAGTTGGAGGCGTAGCCTGGTCCCGACATCAGTACGGTGACGCAGTTGATTTTACTAGTCCTTCGCCTAATTATTCGTTTCTTCAAAGTCTTTGCCTGAAATACGACGCCAGCTTCACACTTATATATACAAATCACATTCACTGTGATTGGCGAAAGTATCCACTTGATCCGGCGTTTTACGGCTCAAATGCGATTCATTTGAACTCTTTGGTTAAGACCACAGTTGTACCGCCATACGGACACTACGGCACGGTAAAGGTACCCGCTCAAATCGTGCCACTTATTTCAAGAGACGGCCGATTCGTTCGATTTAGTGTCACAATAAAAGACGTCGATCTTGAGGGCCACCTAATTTACAAGTGGCAAGTAACAACCGCACTCGAAAAAAAACTGGCATCAAGCCATTCGTCGATCGAACTGCCGATTGCCCAAGCCCCGTACAAAATCGACGTGGTTGTTGGCGGATTCATTCATTTACAAAAAACCTGGCCGGCTCAAACAAATTAATTTAGACTCGCTGAGGATGTTTATTAAATTTCATAACTCCAGATATGTAATTGTTTTGGATCGCAACCAACCCCTTTTACAATCACTGACCGAACTCGCCCAGAAGCACAATATTTTAGGGGGGTCACTGAACGGTATCGGCGCCTTGAAAAATGTCGAGCTTGGTTATTACGAACTCCACAAAAAAGAGTACGTTCGAAAATTTTTTAACAATGAAGACTTTGAACTTCTTACGCTTAGCGGAAACGTAAGTTGGCGCGACGGGGCCCCTTATATTCATGCCCACACGGCTTTGGGCCGGTCTGACTTTTCGGTTATAGGAGGCCATTTATTTGAAGCCCAAGTCGCAGTTACGGCTGAGATCTATTTAACTCCATTTGGCGTGATGCCTGAGCGCACCCCCCAGCCCGAATTAGGCCTGCAAACAATTACTCACTGCCGACTGTAAACTCGATTTATAGTGGGTTTGGTTAATTTTCTGGTCCACAATCCACTTTGCAATTTTTTGTACCTATGTTACATGATTGTTAAGTTAAATGTCCCTGTTCCGAGAGAGTTTTGCGTCTGTTTCTCTAGTTCCGAGATCACCGACCTTCTCTTGAGCCAGGTTACCCTGAGGAGGTTTAATCAATGGGTAAAAAGCTATATGTAGGGAATCTTCCCTATTCCACCGACGATGCCGTCTTACAAAACTTTTTTGAAGGCGCAGGCGCAGTTGCCTCGGCGCGCGTGATCATGGATCGCGCCACCGGCCGCTCGAAAGGTTTTGGTTTCGTCGAAATGAATTCAGACGAAGACGCACAAAAAGCCATTAGCGAATTAGATGGCAAAGAAATCGACGGACGAAAAGTTCGCGTTTCTGAAGCTAAACCGCAAGAACCACGCGAAAATCGTGGCTTTGGCGGTGGTGGCAACCGAGGATTCAGCGGTGGCCGCGGCGGTCGCTACTAATCCAGTTATCACTACTGGCAATTAAAAGTTTTATTTTGCACTTTTGGGCCGTCGAAATATAAAGCGACGGCCTTTTTGTTAATTTGCTACTTTGACTCTCAGCTGGGAGTTTTGTGAATTGAAAATACTGGTTGCTGGCGGCACGGGCTTTCTTGGCTCAAATCTCGTAAAAAAGCTAATTGAACGTCATCACGAAATCGTATTACTCACAAGAAGACCGGCCTACGGCCAGAAAACTTCTACTTATCAAGTTGTACATTGGCCCCTCACTCATGACTCCGATTTGACAATTGCCCGACAATGTCAGGCGATAGTGAACCTTGCGGGCGAATCGATCGCGGGTCACTACTGGAGCGAAAACAGAAAAAATCTCATTCGCCTCTCGCGAATTCAGTTTACGCGCGATCTCGTCGATGCCGTTGCCACTTCGGCGGAACTGAAAATATTCTTGTCAGGGTCGGCTACCGGATTTTATGGCGACAGAAAGTCAGAATTATTAACTGAAGAATCACCCCGAGGCACCGGTTTTCTAGCTGATGTCTGTCGCGCGTGGGAGGCAGA
>JAJYHS010000216.1 GCA_021784635.1 bacterium | reverse complement strand
TACCCCGTTCACGTTCCAAGTGACAATTCGCATTTCATCTCCGTCATCAGCCCAGTTTCAATTTGGTAAAGGTTTGCGTTTCTTGCTGACAACACAGACTTGTGGCAGATAAAGATAAACCTGACAAGATCACCGATTAACAAAGGAGATAATATGCCAATGATTGGTCAACCCGCACCGCAATTTACTGCTCAAGCCGTTGTCGATGGCGGAGATTTTAAAGACGTCAGCCTGTCGAGTTATCGAGGCAAGTATGTGGTGTTATTTTTCTATCCGCTTGATTTTACCTTTGTCTGCCCAACTGAAATCACGCAATTTCGCGACCACCTCAAGTCATTTAAAGAAGCGGGCGCAGAAGTTCTAGGCTGCAGTATCGATTCCGTACACTCACACAAACGTTGGCTAAAAGACGATCTTGGTAACCTCGGCTATCCATTGATTGGCGACGTAACAAAACAACTGGCGCGCGATTACGGCGTGTTGCTTCAAGACAAAGGCGTAGCAACTCGCGGAACGTTCATTATTGATCCTGAAGGTGTCATTCAGTACATGGGAATTCACAACCTTGACGTCGGCCGTGACGCCAATGAAATTTTGCGTGTTTTGCAGGGCCTGAAATCCGGCGAACTCTGCGGCGCAGGCTGGAAACCAGGGCAAAAACACGTTCAGGTGAAGTAACTGAACTATACAAAATTCGTTGACGGCCTTGTTCAAAAGTATCCATCTCTCACCGCCGTCGACGATCTTCAAAATCATTTAAAAAACGTGGTGGCGCAAACCATTGTGCGCCTGCCGCGTTTTGTTTTTGAACGGGCACAGGTCGCGGTTAAAGAAATATTTGAATATGCACACTCACCCGACTGGCTACGCGAGCTCCGCCAAAAATTGACTGATCCACGTCTCATCGCCGTTTTTGATATGCCAGCAACCGATTCGTCGGTATTGATGTCCTATGATTTTCACTACGATTTTTCGACTGAACAGTTATCACTTATTGAAATCAATACGAACGCTTCGCAATATCTTTTAACTGCCGAGCTTGACGAACGCGCAGCAAAGCGTGCGCTTGAAACACTCCGCAAGTCATTCTTTGACGAGTGGTCTAAAATCAATAAAACGATAATTCCACCTGAATGGATCGCCATCGTTGACGAAAACCCGACCGCGCAAAAGACGTATTTTGAATTTCTAATGTACAAAGATTTGTTTCGTTCGTGGGGGGTTCGCGATTGTTCCATTTACGATATAAACGACTTGCCTGTTCCGGAACTTCTAATAAAAAACGGTTTTATTTATAATCGGCTCACGGACTTTTATTTGGAGTCGCCGTCGTCAGCTAAATTGTGGGCCACTTGGAGTCAAAATCAAATCGCGCTATCGCCACATCCTCGCGAGTATTTGCTTCTTGCGGATAAAGCGCGGCTTGTTGATTTTTCATTAAAAAGCGTTTCGAATGTTTTAATTCCCTGCCGACACATTGGCTCGTTTAAGACGGCTGATGAAATATGGGCCGAAAGAAAAAAACTATTTTTTAAGCCACGCTCTTCGTTTGGTGCCAAGGCCGTTTATCGCGGGTCTTCGATAAGTCAAAAAATGTTTCAAGAAATTCTGACCAAAGATTACATTGTTCAAGAATACCGGCCGCCCGGCGAGTGGATGGGCAAGAAATTTGATTTGCGGTTTTTTGTCTATAAATCCGACATCCAGCTTGTTTGCGCTCGACTTTATTCCGGTCAGGTTACAAATTTTTCGAACCCAGGTGGTGGTATTGCGCTGATTGAGTTTAGCTCATAAGCCAAAATGCCGATCTGGCTGTTGTAATGGGCCGCATCTCTAAACAAAAATGGCACAGTCGCGAATTTTCGACCGAACCTTATTCGCGATTTGCCGAACTTAATGGTCAGCACGAATGGCAAAGCGCAATGCCAAACTCCTACGTGCTTTATCCTGTCCGCAAGATTGTTGCCGGGCGGGTCGTCTATTTTAATTTTGATCTTGCAAAAGAAATGGGCCTTATCACTGCAACGCATGCTCGCGTATTAAATAAGAAGCTTGAGCGCACTATATTAGACACATTTTGTCTACGAATTATTAATGAATACGACCAAAAACAAAATGTTCGCTATTTACCTAGCATATTAAAACCCCACCCTTACATGGCAACGCGATATCTGCAGTTACAACATCCGGACAAACGCGGAACAACATCAGGTGACGGGCGCTCAATTTGGAACGGCCAAATCCGGCATAATGGCATAACGTGGGACATCAGTAGCCGAGGCACGGGCGTCACTTGCCTTTCGCCAGGCTTTGTCGAAGCACAAAAGCCAATTCGCTCCGGGTCTACTCAATATGGTTACGGTTGTGGCCTTGCCGACATTGACGAGCTTTTGGGCGCGGCAATTTTATCAGAAATCTTTTACCAAAACGGGGTTGATACCGAACGTGTTTTGGCGGTCATAGATATTGGCGGCGGCAACAGTATCGGCGTGCGCGCGGCTCCGAATCTCATGCGGCCGGCCCACATATTTATGCATTTGAAACAAAATCAATACGAGTCGCTACGAAAATCCGTGGACTACTTTATTTCGCGCGAGCATGCCAATCGCCGTTTGCCTTTTGATACCAAACATGAAGATCGCGACCGACTTACACTTAAAACTTTGGCTCAGACTTTTGCTCAATTTGCGGCGAAGCTTGATCGCGAATACATCTTTGCATGGCTTGATTGGGACGGCGACAACGTGCTCGCCAACGGCGGCATTATCGATTACGGGAGTATCCGACAGTTCGGGCTAAGACACGACCAATACCGCTATGACGATGTAGAAAGATTCTCCACAACGCTGAACGAACAGCGATTAAAAGCCAGGGCTATTATTCAAACCTTCGCCCAAGCCTTCGACTTTTTAAGGTATGGAAAAAAACGACCGCTTGAACAGTTTAGAAGTCACTGGTCGACGCGAATTTTTGACCGTGAATTTGACATCTCTGTAACCAAGATTTTTTTAAAACAAGTCGGCTTTAGTGACGCCGCCGCGACATTCTTACAAACACGCCATCCCGTCCTGACTCACCAACTTTATGCATCTTTTCGAACCTTGGAGTCCGCTAAAACACGTTACAAATTAAAAAAAGTACCCGACGGCGTAAATCGCCCTGCCATTCTTAACATGCGCCGGGCTCTTATCGATTTATCTAAAATTGTCGACGACACGATTCAAAGAAATACGCGATGGTCACACATTGCTCCCGAACAATTGTTTGTGATGACGTTGGCAAAATCTGCCAGAGGCAAAGACAAACGCCCAACCAAAACTCTACTTAAACAAATACGGGACTTCGAATCGCTGTACGTTCAGACTGTGCGAAAAATCACAGCGACCTTAAACCCACGAGACCTGAAGAAATTCGGCCAGTCATTTCGCGAGAACGCCGAACAATCGAACCGGCAAGACCGAATGACCGGAGATGCATTACTTTATATTGTGGATGAAATCCTCAGTAAGTTTCGCCGCCATAAGATCAAAGTGGCCGACATGCAACGCACGATTGACTCACTCATAAAACGCCAGGGCCCCAAACAATCCGCTAGAGAAAACCCCCTCGGCGAAGATGCGCTTCAGGAAGTGATATTGCGTATCATTGACGGTCACAAAGAATGCATCTAAAAATGTCTTTATGGTTGTAGTCACAGGAGCAAACGGTTTTATCGGTTCGGCTTTAGTTCGTCTGCTTAACGAAAAAGGACGAAATGATATCGTTTGTGTCGATCCGGTCGATCTAAAAGAAAGACCGGAGCCGCTTCGTAAAGCTCAGTATCAAAATTTTTTTGATCCGAAGTCCTTTTTAGATTGGCTACTTTCTCTGCCGAAAAATCAAAGGCCGGAAATCATTTTTCACTTGGGCGCGATTTCGTCGACAACCGAAACCGATTGGGAAAAACTTGTCGAAAACAACATTGAAATGCCAAAAACACTTTTTATTTACTGCCACGAAAATTCGATTCCTTTTATCTACGCGAGTAGCGGCGCGGTTTATGGCGATGGCACTTCGGGGTTTAACGATGCGACGAATACACAAACTTTTTCGCCGTTGAATCTATACGGTCGCTCAAAGCGTGATTTTGACGTCTGGGCGCTGGCGCAAAAAAATGTGCCGCCGAGATGGGCTGGGCTAAGGTTTTTCAACGTTTATGGCCCGAATGAATACCATAAGGGCGACATGGCCAGCGTGGTTTATAAAGCATTTTTGCAAATCAAAGCCTCCGGGAAGTTGCGACTTTTTCGCTCGCATAATCCAAAGTATAAAGACGGTGAGCAACTGCGCGATTTTGTATACGTCAAAGACATTACGCGATGGATGCTTGAAATTGCCGACATGTCGCAATTTGTTTCGGGTATCTACAATTTGGGTTACGGCAAAGCACGAACTTGGCTGAGCCTAGCCGCGGCTGTATTCCGCCAAATGAACCAGCCACTCAATATCGACTGGATTGAAATGCCGAGCCACATCCGCAATCAATACCAATATTTTACCGAAGCCGTTATGGAAAGGGCTATGGCCCAAAAACTTTCGGCGCCACAATACGATTTAGAGGCGGGCGTCACCGATTACGTTAAAAATTATTTGCTGGCAAACGATCCTTATTTGTAGACGGATCTTTTACGCGCCTTTTTTACCACCGAAAAATCCTTTAATTACTTGTGAGATATCACCAGTTAAAATGTCTTCGGTTGACAATTTCTTCGGCACTTTTGCTTTGAGCGCCACGAGTTCGCGTCGCGCATCCATTAAATTGGCGTCTTCTTGAAGCGCTTTTCGCACATAATCTTGCGCGACCTTGATATCACCTTGTTGCACCTTACATAAACCAAATACATAGTGCCAAAGCCCCGTATTGCGCGTGCCGGCCGACATTTTACGTAACTCATCTTCGGCTTCGGGCAGCTGCTCCGCTGGCATTTGTCCGTCGAGTTTTAGTTTCGCCCATAGAAGATGCAAACGGCTCCGCTCGGAAGAATAAAGCTTCTCCGCTTTCAAAAGCGCTTGTAACCCCTCGCTGTATCGCCCCTTGTTCAAGGCAGCTGCAGCTGTCGTCACAAGCTCATCGCTTTTAATCTGCATTTCAGCTTCCGCTTGTTTGAGCGAATTCATGAATGCTTGGCGCTTTTCTTCATTGCTTAAAATTTCGTACGCCGCCGTTACCTTAGAAAACAAGTCATCGTTGAGTTTTTTAATTTCTGGATCGATCTTTGCCGGCAATATATCGGGATGGTTTGCCTTGGCGAATTCTTTGTAAACTCGCGCCACGTCAGCCGGCTTCGGCTTTTCGCCAAGACCAAAGTATTTAAATATTTCAAATGGATTTTTATCGTGAAGCGCCTCGTACATGGAGCGAATCCGCCCGACGTGTTCATCGAAACTGACCGCCTTGCGCGTTTCTTTAAACACGAACACCCGTCGCAACATCAGAAGATGGAGCGCCTTCAAAACGATTTCTTCATTGGCAATATTGCTTGAAATGAGTTCATCAATTGTAATGTCATCCTTAATGGCGGGAATCAAATGTTTTGCCGCCTGCAAAGTTGACAGATTGGCAAATTGCGCTAGGTCTTTAAATCCCGGCCCTTGTTGAACCGGAAATCCTGACCATGGTTTATAGAAACTCTTAAGCCAATCCGCAGGTATAATCGTTTGTATGAAATCATTTAGCTGATGGATAAGAAACGACATGTCGAGATGATCGGAGCTAGGCTCAATTTTTCGGTCTGGAACAAAGTTAATGTTGATTCGTTCCGGGATAATAAGCTTGGCAATTTCAGCGACTATGGTTTCGGTTTGTATAATAGATGGAACATGGGGGCTCATTAGTCCCTCATTGATGAGCGACTTAACAAGATCGTGGCCGCTACCTTGGCCTTTAAATTCGATCAGTTCACGCTCCGTAATAAAACCATGTTGAATAAGAAGTTTCTTGGTTTGCAAAATCGTATTTTCGCTATCGACTTTTACGATTTTACCCTGGCAAAAAGTGATTCCCGAAATGTTTTGCTTTTCATCGACGATGTTCAGGTGACCGCTACTTTTTGAATCCGCTAAAATACAAAATACAAACGGCAAATCGTAACCCGTGATGGATTCAACATGATCTAGCGCTCGGCGGCGTTCGCGCTCGGATGCAAATGGCGTCGCGAGCAAATTATAGAGATCGATCTTTGGAACATCCACATAAGCGGCTAATTGCTTTTCAAGCGACGTCAGCAATTTTTCGATATCAAATGGCTTTATGAAATATTCTATCGCCCCGGAGTTTTTAACCGCATCTGCAATAAAACCGCGATCGCGATAAACGCCCGAGGTGAAGTAAATTGCGGCCCCGTCGAGTAAATTTTCTTTAAGGCCCAGGACGAGATCGACGCCGTTTTTGCCCGGCAACATGACGTCAACAATTAGCGCGTGTATCGGCTTAATTTTTACAACACTCGCCGCTTCTTCCGGCCGTGAGACCGGAACGGGTCGGTAACCG
>JAJYHS010000099.1:6062-6605 GCA_021784635.1 bacterium | reverse complement strand
GCCCGGCTTGCTTTTGCAAGCCGGGTTTTTTATGTTTAAACGAGAGAGTTTTTATTTAAGGTTATAGGTGCGATCGAGTTCCCATATCGAATTGCCCGTCTTTATGTGGACGAGTGTTAACTGAATAAGTGCTCTCAGATGTGGCGGTTTGCTTTGTGATAGATATAAAATCTGAAGCTTGTAATCGCCAGACGGATTCACTCTGATGGGCACGTTCACGTCGCTTACCCACCGCGCGGCAAGTTTATCTCCCGTTGCGGCGATCTTGTCTATTTCACGAATTTCACTCCACTGTGCGGGCAGCTTGCCATCCTTTGCAAGGTTAATTAAATCGGCAGTCCACAATCTTTCTAACCGCGTGGTAGATGAAAATCGAAACTTTTTGCCAACTATCCCAATGGCATAAATTATTAGTGCGAGTGAGGCCAAAAGAAAGATGAGCGAAAAAAAACGTTTGAGCGCATCCATATTATAAGTCTCCGAATCGAATTCTAGTCTAATGCTAGCAACGGAACTGATAAATTAAATAATTTCGACGGTGAC
>JAJYHS010000099.1:0-6052 GCA_021784635.1 bacterium | reverse complement strand
ATCTCGAATATTACATGTGGTTTTTATTCTTTTGCGATTTCTATGTCGAAATAATCGACATTTAAGGCCTGTAACTTATTTTTGATTACTTGAGATTTCTCAAGCAATTCCAACAGATTAGCACAAGGTCTTTCTGGCACAGCAATTGAAGTGAGTGTGGATTAGGTTGGAGTTAAAATGAAATACTTCCGCACTCTTTTATTATTATTTACTGCTCCGATTGCAATAGTCGGATGTTCCAATGTCGGATTTCAAAGTATTCCGAAACAGTCTTGTAGTTCAGGCAATTACTCGAGCGGTACTAGCTGTACGGTTCAGGGACAAAATCTTAATTACTCGTTTACCTTTCAAACTGGCGACGTTGACATCTTATTTGTCGATGACAACTCCGGGTCGATGTACAAAATCCAAACTGGGATTGCCTCAGCTTTTTCAAACTTTTTGGCGAGTATCTCTAATCTTAACTATCAGATCGCCGTAGTTACGACGGATATTTCAACGAGTATTAATCCGGTAACGGGGCAGGTCGATCCGCTTAATGCAGCTAACGGAAATGGGGCCTTTCAAGATGGCAAGTTTCTTGAGTTCACTGATACAAGTGGAAACCCGTCTGGAGATTATGTGCTAACCCCAAGCACGCCAAATGCAAATGATTTGTTTGCAGGTACGATTCAACGGCAAGAAACGTTGAACTGTGAAAATAGTGATTTTAGCCCGAACGACTGTCCATCGGATGTGCCGCGCGGAATTTATGCGGTAAATGATGCCATTAGCCGTGATCAAAACAATTTCTTTCGACCGGGGGCGCCTCTTGCCGTGGTTGTTGTATCTGACTCCGACGAATGTGAAAACGGCGTATCACCTGAGAACTGTGGCTCCGATTATCTTAATGATGAACCGGCAACGCTTGTGCAGAATATGGCATCAAAATTTCCGACCCAATCATTTAGTGTAAATTCGATTGTGGTTCCGAATGTGCAGTGTGTGCAAGCAAACACCGTGACGAATCCTAATGGTATCGAAACGTGGGGAATTATCGGCACCACTTATATGGACCTGTCTCAAGCGAACTCGTCACTTACATCTCTTGGAAACATTGTACCCGGAGACGTCGGTGATATTTGTTTGGATTCGTCGCCGTATTATCAAAGCTATTCACAACAACTTTCAAATATCGGCTCACTCGTGGCTCAGCACACGCAAAATAATCCCATTCAACTTGCGTGCACACCCGACCCAAAAACAATATCAATATCGACAAGCCCTGCTCAATATATGAGTCAAATTAGTTATTCCATTGATAGTCAGAATCGAGTGACTTTTTCAAATATTCCGCTTGGCGTGCAAGTAACGTTCTCTTACGAATGTCCGAGATACTAAACGTCGGTATTACTAAAACGGGTTTGTTTTTCGGAATTCGAAATTGTAGCAACAATCACCCCGATCGAGATATTTCTTTTCAAAATGAGATCGAAAACGGTGTCGCCCGCATAAAAGATCATCTTTGATTATTTTTGTTTCGCGCTCAAGAATAAGCGAAAATTTAAGCGGCAACCAATGACGGACTTCGTTTGCGTAATTTTCAATATTTGTGGCTATAGTCAACCGGCCGCGTGGTTTTAAAGTTGCGACCACAATTTTTGTCAGAGTTGAAAAGGCGATGCGATGATTGCGACGCTTCGGCTCTGGATTTGGATAAAGCAAAAAATAATTATCAACTGAATTTAAAGTTAAAAGATGGGGCAGCAGGCGATTGGCGTCGGCGTGGGCCGCAAAAATCTGTTGTTCTAAATTAGCATGCTGAGATAGACGCCGGCAGAATTTTTCAAATTTTATTTTCGTTCTTTCTATAGCGAGAATTTGGCAATTTACATTTTGTTTTGCCCATTGAATGGGGTGGTATCCGACGCCACACCCGATTTCGATTGCAAATGGAGCACTCGTATTTCGCCAATTCGTAAAATTCAAAGCCGAAAAGTCAGGCGGCGCCATTCGATTCAAATGTGGCGGAAGTGTTAAAGATTCAAGCTCTGCCAGGTTCAAAAATGCAGGCCCTTAAGGAGGTGTTGGGCCGCTTTTTTGAGCTGATTGGCAGCGTTGTTGAGGGATGAACCACGGCCAGTAGTTTGGTGCAAAATTGCATTCTGTGCCGATCGAACTTCACTATTTTTAGAGTTTAATAGTTTTTCGAATTGATTTTGAGCGGCGCCCATTTGTTTAGCGAGTTGCTCCTTAGATCCGGCTATGCGATTTTCAATTGTGGATTTGATTTTCGCTTGCAATTCATTCAATTGCTGTTGAACGTAACGACGTAACCCGTTGGCCAAAGCGCTGCCCATATTTGAATTCATCCCGATATTTAAATGATCAAGAGATCCCGTTGCTGAAGCATCAAGAGTTACAGTCGTGATGCCCGTTAGAATCTGGTCTAAAATTTGCTTTACCTGCGTCGAGGGTGAGCGAATATTGTAAATAACGTTTGTATAGGTATTTTGTAAGTTAAAATTTAAGGTTTGATCGTTGTAGGCTGCGCGAATAAGGGAGTTACCTTCGGCATTTTTCAAACCGAGGTGTAAACTCGAACTGTTGACAAGTTTCATTGCCGAAACTGGATACGAGCCGACGGATAACTTCATGGTATCGAGCGGCTTATGCACATGATTGATTGTGACATTGAGATGGATTTTGTAAACATCCGCTTTAGGGAAGTCACCCTTCACATCGAGCACCGCCGGTTGCCCAACAATTGCGGGATCGGTGGTAACGTTGGTGAGGGACCCGGTAATATTGCCAGAAAATCCGGAGGCAGTCGCTTTAGAGCTTATATCCGCTCGTTTTAGCCAAAAAAGTGGATAACCTGTCGTAATTGGAAATCGGAATGTGCGACCGTGGCTTCGCGCGTGCGCCATAAAGAAACCTGAAGATTTGCTGGATTTTTTTGAGCTCGATTTTTTAACTGCCGGCATATACTCGCGCGCGAGCGACATGTACTTGGCGTATGCGCCGAGCTTTTGCGCTAGCCAATTCATAAAAAGTGCCTGGGTAAGTGTTTTTGCGTCAAGGTTGCCAATATGCAAACTCGCTTCGGTGTCGGCTATGTCCTGTTGCACCAGTTGGTCTATGCCTTTGTACTGTGCGGTTAAGTTTCGAACATCAGATTGAAACGCGTCAGTTGTGCCCTTGATTTGTTTGAGTTTTTGATCGAGTTCACTTTTTATCTCAGCGGCTTGTTGGAGATTTTCGGCGAACTGTTTCGGGTTTCGCGGGTTAAATTTTAACGCTTTTGCACGATTAATGAGATTTATAAAATCCTTTTTTTGCGGGAGTGCTGCAAATTTCTGCTGCCACTCCTTTTGTTTTTGCGTAATTTCGGTTTGCAGTTCTTTGATACGCGCTTCGGACTTTAAGCCTCCTTGAAGGTCTTTAACGAGCGCCTCTTGCTTTGTTCCTTGCAAAAGGCCGGCAAGTCCGCTGAGCGTATCGCCGGGTGAAAGTTTTTTGACCTGACTGACAACCGAATTGCCAATACTTTCAGCGGATGTGTTTGATTTCAAAGTTTTACCAGAAGATGGTTTTGGAGAAGGTTTTAACCACCCCGGGTGAACTCGTGGGGCGTAAAGAGCGATTCCGTCAACCCCCGCATTGTTGACAACAAATTTCAGACGCAAAAGCGCGTCCCAAAGAAAACCGAAATGAATTTCACCGATGCGAAGAAAATCAAGGGCTGGATTTTGTTTGTCCGTGAGTTCAATGCCGCGAATTTGAATTGATCCGCGCCAAAAACTGGTTTTAAGCGAATGAATGTCGACTTCAGCACCGTAAAAATGAGAGCCGGTCCATGTGAGAGCCCGTTTAAAGCTCCAGTCGAAAAAAAAATGAAAAAAAACAAAACAAATGAGGAGCAAAATGACAGTGGGGATCACGGCTCCGGTTCGAATTGGACCCTTAGGCTTAGGCAATGTGTTCGTTGGGGTAGCGTCATCGATGGGTGAGTTGGTCATATTTGTAGTACCATTTAAAAAGTGAAGTGGCTTTCAATGCATGCCAAAGCTTTGAACCTTTGATGCGGGCAACTACAGTAGCTCGGTATTTGATAACGCCAATCCGGCTGCCGAGGTAAACAAATGGCGCTAGGATCAGCGAGACAACGCCCGAACCCATGACAATTGTATTATTAAACCGGGTCAGTGGCACAATTGGCATGTTGTACATATCTGTAAACACGCCGCTAAGCGAATGCATTTGCAGGATCATACCGCCGATCGAATCAAACGCAGGGTCAAACAAGTAAGCTACAAATTTAAAAAAGAATGCCGCGATAAATGCGGCGCCAATTTGAACGCGAAAAAGAAATAAACAAAGAAAGATGAGAATCGATTGCAGGCTAAAAAACGGGGTCATGCCAAGAACAAATCCAGCAGCGATGCCGGCGGCAATTTGATTAGTACCGGTTTCAGAATTGAGAAGTTTGACGAATCCAAATATTTGTTTGAGGAGTAACGTCACGGCTCTGCCCTTTGCGGTTCAATTAAATATAAACGGAACGTACGGCTTCAATTATTTGATCTTGAATTTCAGTCGTCATGTCGGGAAACATCGGTAAACTAATGACGTGTTCAGCTGAGGTTCGCGCATTTTGAATATCAAGAACCCGGCCGGCGTTTTTATATGCATCTTGATCGGGCATTGCCATCGGGTAGTGAATGGCTGTCGGAACTCCTTTTTCTTGGAGTTTTGTCTGAAATGTGGATCGGTCGGGTACCCAAAGTGTGTATTGAGCCCAGACGGAAGTTCGTTCTGCCGCGATTTTCGGCGTTCGAACACCGTGGTTTGAGAGTTCAGAAAACGCTTGCGAGTATCGGGCGGCAATAAAATTACGGCGTTCAATCTCCCAAGGGTATCGTCGAAGCTTTACAGTTAAGACAGCACATTGAATACTATCAAGACGCCCGTTGAGTCCGACGCAAGAGTGTTGATAGCGATGCGTTCCCATCCCGTGCATCCGGATCGAATTTAATTTTTCAGCTAAATCGGAGTCGTTGGTGAAAACCGCTCCGCCGTCGCCATAGCAGCCCAATGGTTTAGCCGGGAAAAAGCTTGTGCAACCAACATCACTTAAATTTCCGCTACGAAGCTTTTTGTACGGAGCGCCGAAACTTTGGGCGGCATCTTCAATTACGTACAAATTATGTTTTTTCGCGATGAGATTGATTTCGTCCATATCCGCCGGTTGCCCATAAAGCGAAACGGGCAAAATGGCCTTTGTTTTTGGAGTGATGGCCGCTGCGATTTTTTTAGGATCAATATTGTACGTTTGAGGATCTATATCGACAAAAACCGGAACTGCTCCGACCAAAAGCAAAACTTCGGCGGTGGCAATAAATGAAAACGACGTTGTGATGACTTCGTCGCCAGGACCGATCCCCAGCGCCATAAGCGCCATTTGAAGTGCAATCGTACCGTTTGAACAGACAATCGCATGTTTACTGCCGACGAATTTTTTTAGTTCTTCTTCACATTCTTTAACTTCAGGCCCCATGATGAATTGGCCGTGCTCTAAGACGCGATGGAGGCGTTCATCGATGTCGTTTTTAAGCGCTTGGTACTGAGTTTTAAGATCAATAAAAGGTATTTTCATAGTCTCACGTTCGCGTAAATCTCGCCAACGCCTCTTCTTGGTGTCCTATAGTGGTTAATTTTAACGCTGTTGTCACGATCTTGTTGTGAATTTGCGCAACCGCGCCTAATTTTAGAGCAGGAGGCGTAAGCTGAATTTGTGCTAACGCGTATTTATGGTGCCAATTGTTCTATCAGGGGGGAGCGGCACGCGCCTATGGCCCGTGTCGCGCGAATCTTATCCCAAACAGTTCGCGGAGTTTTTTGACCGCTCCTTTTTGCGCCAGACACTTGAACGTGTGAAGGTTTTTGGTGATCCGCGAGTAGTGACGCTCGAATCGATGCGCGCTTTGACGGAGCGAGCGCTGGTTGAAACGGGGCTACCCCGCACCGCAGTGATTACGGAACCGTACGGCAAAAATACCGCTCCCGCCGT
>JAJYHS010000168.1 GCA_021784635.1 bacterium | reverse complement strand
ATTTTCAAAATTCAGATCTGTTGCCGGATGCCCATCTCGCCTTAGGTGAAATCGATTTTCAACGGCAAGATTTTGCGGGCGCGCTTAAGCATTATTTGGCAATCAAAAAGTTCCCTGATTCGACGGTATACCCGTATGGTATCTACAAAGCGGCTTGGGCCTACTATAACTTGCGCGATACAAAGTCCGCGATTCATGAACTTGAAGCGGTAATTAAATACGGCGTTTATGTTGAAAAACATCATATTGATGCACGGCTTGATTTGCGGCGCGAAGCGCTTTTTGATTTAGCTTTGTTTTATGAGGGAGCGCGCCCGCCTAGCGGTGCCTATGCTTACCTATCGCGCGAAGCCGGAGATTTGCCTGTTGGTCCCGTAATCATGCGACTGGCGGAGCTTTACAAACGCCACGGTCGTGACAAGTCCGTCATTACACTATTGAGTGATTTTATCGAAGAGCGGCCACACTCAGAAGTTGTGCCGCTGGCCTACGTATACATGATGAACGCGTCTGAGAATTTAAATCACTACTCGAAGGTTGTCGACCTGTTGGGCCGGCTCGATAAAACCTGTGATCCGCAAAGTGACTGGGCAGAAAATCAAAAACCGGGTTCAGCTATGGATCCCACAAATCTTCTTGCGCAAGAATTTGTGGATTCAAATTTTAATGGGCCGAAGGGTAGCAGTGCCGCCCCTGAGGCACGATTGACATCGCCTCAATTATGCCG
The DNA here is from genome assembly GCA_021784635.1 of bacterium. Taxonomy (GTDB): domain Bacteria; phylum Bdellovibrionota; class Bdellovibrionia; order Bdellovibrionales; family UBA1609; genus RBG-16-40-8. Next base: position 5,881 of record JAJYHS010000168.1, on the reverse strand, counting down.
TCGCGCCTTTAACAAGATGGCCCTCGGATTTGCCAACAAGTGGCTTAAAAAATGGAACAGTCAACCCAAGGCGACCAAATTTGCCGATGACGCCGAAAAAGCATTTGCTCTCTATTTAAGGGCGACTCCGAACTCGCCGCAATCCAATCGCGCGCGTTTTGTTTACGCCAGCACCTTGTATAAACGCAATCAATTTCGACAATCGAGCCGACAGTACGCCATCGTCGGCCGGCAAACGACGGATAAAAAAATGGGTCATGAGGCGAGGTATTTTGCGCTCACAGCATTGCAAAAAGCAGTCAAACACATTTGGAGTGACGCGGACGAAGCACAATTCAAAAAGCTTGCAAACGATTATTTAACTAAAGACCCGCACGGTAAATATGTTTTGGATGTTCGATTTGAAGTCGGGTTTATTGCATATAAAAAACATCAGTACAGCGACGCCGAACGAATTTTTAAAGCGATCGGGCAAAAATATGCAAGCGCTGAAAAAGGGCGAAAGGCACAAGATCTTTATTTAGATATACTCAATATCAAAAAGGATTACCGGACGCTGCGCGCTTACGCTTTAAAATTGCGTAACGAGTGCCATGACAAAGCTCGGTACGCAAAACTTAATAAAATCTACGAGCAAACGTATTTTTTAATTGTTCAAGGCTACGTGAAACACGGCAATTTACAACATGCCGTTCTTGCGTACCAACAGTTTGCAAAACTCAACCCGAACTCAAAGCTCGCAAAAAAGGCTCTGTGGAATGCGATGCAACTCAATTACCAACGCGGCGATGTTGAAGCCGGTGCGGCGGCGGCGGTCCACTACTTTGAAAAATATCCCAACACCAAAGAAGGTTTAGACGCGTTAATCAAAGCGGATCAGTCGTACGAGTCGATGGCACAGATTAAAGACGCGGCCCGCGTATCAATGAAACTGGCCAGTGCCGATCCAAAGTTAAAAGACAAATGGTTGTTATTGACTGCAAATTTTGATTCGTTGGACGGCAATGTCGCAGAGTCGCGGAAAATTTACGACTCACTTCGTAAGTCTCCCGTTCAAAAAACGGCAGTGGAGGCTCTCAACGCGCTCAATCAGCTCAGCCGCAACGATGAAAATCCGCGATATCACGAGAAAGTATTGCGCGACTTAATCCGTTTGGGTGTGCAACCAGAAGCAAGCCTTGCGCAAGTTCATTTTGTCGAAAAAGCCTACCGCTCTGGTAATGACAAAAAGGCCTTTCGTTTAGCAGAAGAGGTTATGTCAGAAGAAAGGGACGGAGCCGATGCGTCGGCCCTCGCCCGCGCCCGGCTCATTCAAGCGCGCATTCTGGCGAAGGAATTCAAACAGCAAAGTCTTAAATCGCACCTGAGTCGCATTCAAATGGTTCTAGTTTTGAAAACGGAAAAGCTAAGCAAAGCGCAAATTGCCTATCAAGCGGCTGAACGTTTTGGCGACCCAAAAGTTACGGTTGAAGCAATGAGCGAACTCGGGGATTGCTATCTCAGTTACAGCAATGATTTGGATAATATGCCGGTTCCGTCGGGGTTGCCAGCGAATGAGGTTTCAGTTTTTCGCGATCAAATGTTGAAACTTTCAATCCCGATGGAAGAAAAAGGGGTCGATGCGAAGTTGCAAGCATTCAAGGCGGCGAAAGAATTTAATTTGGGCGACAAATTAATCGCAAGTTTGCGGAGCGAATTGAATAACCTGCACCAGCCCGTGCCGGCTAACAGTAATAAGTTCCAGTTTACTTCGCCGGTCGCGGTGCTGCCGCTTCTTGTAAAAAAGGTGGGCACATGAAAACGCTTTATGCAAAACCCCACCGAATGTTCGCGGTTGATAAAAATTATTCGTTGAAGCTTATTTCACTGAGACACGAAACGGGGCTCAAATATAGAGAGTGTCCTGAAACGCGGCTCGGATGGCAAAGCGACAGAATGGCTACTCTCATTCGGGCGGCCAATGCTTGCGAGCAATTTCATCGCGTTACCCGTCTTCAACAAATTGGCAACGTGCTTGCGCGCCGATTTTCGAATAAACCTTGGGGAGCTTTTTATTTAAGTCTTTCAGCACTTGATCGTAAACAATATTCGCAGTCGTTGTGGATGATTGAGCTTGCGCTAAAAAAGGCTCCCAACGTGGGTTTACTTACTTACCAGCGCGGGCGAGTGCTGCTTGCCATGGGCAATCTCGCATTAGCCAATCAAGCGTTTCGCTCGGCGGCTCAAGAGTCTCCGGAGCTTGTTGACGCGCACCTTTATCTCGCTGAGTTAAATGAGCGCGATCAAAATTACAGCCACGCTATTGTTCAACTTAAAGACGTGATTGCGTATGAACCAAGAAACAGTGCCGCGTGGGCAAATCTAGGCGAAATCTACGTTTTGCAGCATGAGACCGCAGATGCGACCGAGGCTTATCAACACGCCGTAAATATCAACCCGGATAATTTGCAATACCAATTGCGTTTGGCTCATCTCTACGAAGCTTCGAAAAATGAAAAGGCAGCCTTAAACGCTTACGAAAGAGTGCAAGAACTAGTCGAAAATAGTCGCGTGCCGGCAAATCAAATTGACGTGAACCTCGACCGAAAAATCAGTGAGTTGAAAAAAGCAACAGAGCCGGCAACAAAAACGCCCCACACTCCTCAGGGAGGCTCCACATGAAAACAAATTTAATTTTATTCGCTGCTGCGTGCGTACTGACTGTCTTCGCGAGCGCGGCCAATGCAAAACCGAAAGTACGGGTCCGTACCGTGTACCGACGAACCGAAAGCGTCGACTTTGACGCTACCGATGTGAACGGTGTCGCACGATCACCAGATGGCGCCTACGTCAATCAAAGGCGCGCAGTTAAGTTTTTACCGTTGTACCACGTGAATTTAAACTTTGATCACGCCATAAAGAACTCAGTCGGATATTTGAAGTGATTTGAGGTAAACGAATGAAGCGAACTGATCTCGAAGTAGAACATATTTATAAGGGCAAGTTTGTCGGGCGCCATCGCTTTCGATCGAGCCGCCGTACTCGGGTTCTTGGCCGAGGGCGGACAGCCGATGTCCGGCTTATGGGAGATGATGTCGGCGACATTCACGCGTACATTGAGTGCCAAGGTGACTCTTGGACCATCAGCGACGCGGGCAGCTCTAGTGGAACATGGCTTGATAAAAACCCGCTTGTCTTTGAATCTGTTCGTGAACCAACCACGATTATTATTGGCGGTCACACTCTTAAGCTCATACCGAGACATATTGAAAAGTCGGTATTTTCAAAGGTCGAAAGCGAAATAGCGAGCCCTTCGTCTGTCGGAGCGCAATCGCATAACGAGAGCCTCAGCAAAACTCAGCTTTTTCACCAAGTGATCGTGATGAAAGGCGAACAGCTTGTGCGGACGGAGCTGCTTTCGCCACGGCAAAGCTTTCGCTTTGAATTTGGCGGTCGAGCCGAATTATTGGCCGCTCCCGACGGGAACGGAGTAGTTGAAAAAAATTTTGGCCCCTATCGTATTGTCCAGCGGCTTGTGAAAACAGACGTGATGAATTTTCACGAAGGTGGTTGGAAGACCCTGTTGACGAGCTCTGATACGCGTGTGCCGTTTATAACGGCAATTGTTTTTATTTTATTGTTGATTGGATTGATCATCGCGGTACCGAAGCGGCCGAACGACGCGCTTCATGAAATCAAACCGGATGATCAATATACGCGCATGGTTTTTGACGCGAAATTGATGCGGCAGGTGCGCGAGCAGGCAAGTGCGATGCGAAAAGTTTTTCTCAGCCACGCACCCGCTCCAGCGGCAAATTCAGTTCGTGCACCGGTTCAGTTTCATAGAATGGCTCCAGCGCTGAAAATTGTTAAAAATTTAAATTCGGGGGCGCTCGGTGCATTGCTTGGCAAAATCGCCAAACGCGCGGATATTAACGGGCCAAAAATTGCCGGCTTTGGTAAAATTGCTGACGATGCGAATACAGGCCCGGCATCTACAACTTTTGACTCTATTGGGAGTCTGCAAGGTATTCATACCAATGTCGGCCGCAGCGGCGGAACGTTCAACGTTCAGGGTGTTGGTACGGCGGGGCTTGGCGGTGGCCGCAGCATCGCCGGTCTTGGTGGTCTTGCTTCTGGTGGCGCCGGCTCCGGTACGGTTGGAATTTTAACTGAAGAAACGAAAGTCGAAGGCGGTCTCGACAAAGACGTGATCGCGGCCGTGATTAATAGTCACTTGGGTGAGATTCGCTATTGTTACGAACGAGAATTAAGTGCTGATCCCAACTTATACGGCAAGATGCAGGTGAAATTTGTAATCGATGCCTCAGGTTCGGTTATTAATCCTCGCATAGGAATTTCAACATTGCAAAATGCAATGGTTGAAGGGTGCATTTTACGACGGCTTGTGACTTGGCAATTTCCGAGGCCGAAAGGTGGAACGAAAGTGTTTGTAACGTATCCGTTCATGTTTAAGGCGATTAATTAAAGCGCGAAGGGCTTCGAAAAGCGACGGCTCAGTTGCGCGGAGGGGCAATATGAAAACATCAGAGCAAACAAAATCAGTATACAGCTTAGGGTGCATCTTAGTGGCCACGGCAGCGGCAATATTGGGCCTATCTTTGGGGTCAAGTTTCGCATGGGCGCAAACGTCAGAATATCAGCAGCATCACAGCCCGGCTAAAGCCAAATCGGCAAAAAAGGTCGCGGCCAAAAAACAGGCCAAGCCGACAAGCGCGAGTCAATCAAGCGATCAACTCAACATGGGGTCGCTAGAAAAGAAATATTGGTCAGCAAAGGATACCGATTTTAGCGTTGTTGAAAATCGTAAATACACAAAAGCCAAAAAATTTGCTCTTTCGATGCTGGTCGGCCCAATCATAAACGATCCGTACAATACGGGATACAACTATGAAATGAAATTGAATTACTATTTCAGTGAGCGCTACGGCGTAGAGCTTTTCGATGACAAGGCTGATTTACGTGACAGTCAAACAACAACTGATTTTTATAATCAATACAATCACATCCGTCCTGACTTTAACCGGGATATGAATTTTGTCGGCGTTGGTTTCAACTGGGTACCGTTTTATGCAAAGATGAGCGTTCTCGGGATGAAAATCATTTATTTAGATATGCAATTTACGCCCTTCATTGGAATTGAGACTTATAAACAGCTTGAAGATGCAGCAGTTAAAAGCCCAATCAAAAATAGTTTTGCTTATGGATTCGATATCGTTCAGTACTTTTATTTTTCAAAGCATTTTGCCATTCAGGCTGATTTGCAAAATCGTTACTTTCAACAAGATATCGTTTCTTATGGTAACGTTTTGAATCCAAGCGACCCGCCCGGAGTTCTTGAAAGAAGTAACACCGGTAATACCACGAACTTTCTGATGGGGGTCACGTATTTCTTTTAAAGAAGCCTGAGACGGCTTGACCGTTGCCGCTTGGCTTGAGGAGTGTATTGTGAGAGCAAATAAATCTATAAAAATTTTATCGCTCATAGGTCTTGCGTGTACCTTGACGGGCGTCTTATTTGCCGGCTCATCTGCGAACGGGCGGCCCATTGAATCGGCTTTTTACAATCCAACACCAGCCCGTGTTCAGACCGTTGCTGTTTCGGGCTGGAAGGCAAAGTGGCAAAATTTGAAGCTTGAGGCAAAACAAGCCGCAAATAAATGGGAAGCAAGACTTCAAAGAAAATGGCAAACGTTTCGCACCGCCTATGCAACAAAGGTGGCAAACTCAAGAATGCCGGCGTCGATATCGAAGGCAAAGGCGGCGCCGCAATTGACGCCTGCACAAAAGGACTTTTCACAAATTATAAAGCAAACAAAAAAAATAACAAAACTAAGCGCAATTCAAGTCGTTTCGCCGGCAAGGCCCGGTACAACGGCTT
>JAJYHS010000197.1 GCA_021784635.1 bacterium | reverse complement strand
AATACTATTTTTGTGCTCATGAGCTGCCCACCCAAAAGCGGTTATCGCCAATACATTTTCTGTTCCCGCACGACGTCCTCGCTCTTGGCCTCCGCCTAAAACAAGACCCGTTAACCGCTCGCCTTTTTTTGCAAAAATGAGCCCCACACCTTTGAGAGCATACATTTTGTGGGAGGCAAAAGTGGCGAAATCCACTCCCCACTCTGAAACATTCACGGGGATTTTTCCGAGCGTTTGAACCGCATCGGTGTGAAATCTTGCACCCACCGCATGCGCTTTCTGCGCCATTTCGGTAACCGGAAACAGCGTGCCCGTTTCGTTATTGGCGGCCATAACTGAGACTAATGCCGTTCGCTCTGACAAAACACGATTGTAAAATTCAAGGTCGATTCGACCATCGCGGGCGACGGGAATTTCGTGAACAATCCCACCACGATCACGAATCCATTTAAAACATTCCGCCACGCTCGGATGTTCAACCGTCGAGGTAATATACTCATTTCGGCCGGTGGAATCAGACTGCGCAAATACACCTTTAATGACGGCATTATTGCTTTCGCTCCCGCCGCTCGTAAATACCAGTTCAAGCGGGTGGCAACCGATTAAATCGGCAAGCCTCTTTCGCGCTTCTCGAATCAAATTTTTCGGGCCTCGACCCGACCAATGGATACTGGACGGATTTCCCCATCGTGATGCCCAATCCGGCAATTGTTCAACAATTGAACTCAGCAGCGGAGTTGTGGCGTTGTGATCAAGGTAAATCCGACCTTTATCTTTAAGGGATAAGCTCGGAGTGTCTTTCATATTGAGCGACAACCTAGCACATTCGCGCCCTGGATGAAAGTACAGGTCAAGCTTAAGGGGCCACATTCCGATGTAAATGTGGATGAAGACTGTTAAAGACTGGGTTTCGGGCCTAAAAATCTCAAGCGAAAAATACGAGTCCTGGCTGCGAGAAGCTCCAGCCGGTGAGTCTTTTACGTACTGGTGTTTGCAAACCGGCCGCTTAGACGAAGACGCCTATATAGAATGGGCGCGAGAATTTTACCATTTGCCGTCACTCAATTCCGAGTTCTTTGCAAGACCTCCCCGGCATGACTTGTGGCAATCTATTCAAAGCGTCGCCAATTGGTCGGCTTCTCTCATACCGATTGCCGAATGGGATGGCGTTATTTACATCGTTTGCGTCGAGCCGTCACCGGAAACACGATGGAGCTTTCCGGTACAATATCTGCTCGCTCGTGCACACGACTTAAAAAATTTTTGGCAGGCCCTTGTGGTAATGGATGAACCAGTTTTCGCAGCCATTCCGCCGACACCGGACAAACAAACAACCGGAGCGCCGCCCATTGAACCGCCACCGCTCGGCGCCGACAACCCTGCCGGTTTAAATTTGGGAGCGATTAAAATTCAATCCGCGTCAAACGAGCGCGATTTTATGTCAGAACTTGAAACGGCGGTGAGCCCGAAGGCAGATAATTTAAAAACCGCGTCCCCGGAAGGTGAAAAAGAAGCTACCGCCGATGACGACGCCACAGTTGCCCCCGAAGGTTTTGTTTTAAATACCGTCGCGCCGCCAAAAATCGAATTTTCTTCGGCTCCAGCTGAAGGTGCGAAAGCTGAAGGAACGGCATCCGAAGTCACGCAAATTCACACGCAATTTCTTTCGAAAATGGTTACAAAATTTAGCGGAGCGATGATTATCGAGGTGTCAGGTGATCATTTTGTTCCTTCGATTTGGAATGAAAGCTTTCGCGCGGTCAACGATCGCGCCCGACAACCCTGGGATTTAAATACGGCAAGTGCTTTTCGCATCGCCTTTCGGACCGGCCAACCCTATCTCGGTCATGTCGTACCGACTGAGTTGAATTCGGAATTTTTTAAAGCGTGGGGCTTTGAAGACGCCCCGAAATCCATACTCGTGCAGCCCGTAAAAAATGCCGGCGATAAAGTTAGCCATCTTTTGCTATTTCTTGCCGACGATCAAAAGCATTTTCATCAATTGCTGACTGATGCCGAAAAGTTAGCGGCTGAATTTTCAGAATCACCAACTATTCAAAAAAGTGCCGCTTAGCAACTCGAACTTACCGAAATTTCACGCGCCCCCGATTTTAATTGCAATAAACGCACGTCAATGATGTGCCATCCTGGGACACAAAACTTTGAATTGTTTGACATCCTCCCCGAAGGTTGCAATTTTTCCGGCCATTCGATGAATACAAGCCCATTACTTGCCGTCAGAACATCCCATAAACCAACCGTTTCTAACTCATCCTCGCTATTGATCCGGTAAAGATCAAAATGATCAATTCGCCGGTTTGTCCCCAAGTTATAAACCTGATGAATCGCAAACGTGGGGCTAGCCACTTCCGCTTCGTGACTGGACGTTTCGCGTGACATCTCCCGCGCTACGGTTTCAACAAGCTTTGTCTTACCGACACCGAGCTCCCCCGTTAATAACACAACCGTGCGATTGCCAAAGCGCTCAATTAATGCGCGCGCCACGGGAATTAAGTCTTCTAAGGTGGAAACAATAAATTTATTCGAGCGCTCCGAATCGTTCATTTAGTTCATTGTAAGACTCTCCTAACAAAACCGCAATGCGGAGCATCCGTCTTCTTGATTGACGAAAGAATTGAGATAGTTACAAATTGATTTATTAAAACAAGAAGATTCACTTTTCTTTTTAAAATCGTACTGGCAGGCGGAATCCTTTTCTGGCTTGCACGCTCGCATTATTTGAATATCGCGGATCTCAAAAGAGCGCTCAACCCTATTTTTTTGCCTTTGGCGATCTTCGGTGAGTTCGCGATGTTTTTGTGTGCTGCCGAACGCTTTCGCAATCTTTTAAAGGCGCAAGGGGTCCTGCTCACTTTTCGTCATAATTTCGAGATTTTTTTTATCGGCCAATTTTTTAATTTTGTTCTGCCGGGCGGCGTTGGGGGCGACGCGGTCAAAGCGTTCTACATTCACAAAGACGTCGGTGAGCTGGCCGAAACATCTCCGTACACTGTATTGTTTGATCGCCTAATTGGATTTTTCGTGCTTTCATCAATGGCGGTGCTCGTCGTGATTTTTCATTGGTCACAGTTTCAAATGCGCCCCCAATTGCGTGCGCTTTCGTATATTGTGATTTGCGAGTTTTCACTACTCACTTCGATAATGGCCACTGGTTACTTCCGCCGCTCACGGGAGATGTTATTGCACCTTGCACCTAAAAAATTTAATCACCTACATAAATTTACTTCTAAGATAGTGAAGTCATTTGAATTTTACGCGGCTAATCCGAAATATGTTTTGCGTGGGCTTGCGTGGGGTATTTGCATGCAAACTTTTTCGGTTTTGGCGCTTGCTGCAGTCGGAGCCGCCGTACACATTGAAACGGTTCCGCTCAGTGCTTATTTTTTCATCGGACCTCTCGGATTTATGTTGGCATCTCTACCGATTTCTCCGGGCGGTATAGGCGTTGGACAGGCCGGATTTTATTTCTTTTTCAACGCTTATTTGGGCCATCGCTCTTCGCTCGGACCGATTGCCATAACCGTGGTTCAAATAATTACTCTCGCTTGGTCAATGATTGGTTTATACTTTTATTTTGCCCGACGCGGCGGCATAGCAAAACCGCTTACAGCGTCGCCGCAATCGCCAAAAAATCTTTCGGTTTGAGGCTCGCTCCCCCGACTAGAAAGCCGTCGATGTTGGCTTGTGATGCGAGTTCTCGGGCGTTTTCGGGCTTAACACTACCACCGTAAAGGATCGGAATTTCATGAGCTCGCTTCTTACCAAGCAACGTTTCGAGTTCGGTACGAATTTCGGCGTGCATATCACTCGCCTGAGCTGGAGTCGCTACTTTGCCCGTTCCAATTGCCCATACGGGTTCGTAAGCGATTGTAAATCGACGGGATTGAGCAAAGTCACCAATTATGAGTTCAAGTCCGCCGCGCAGTTGACGTCCAACAATGTCTTTTGTTTGGTTTGATTCTCGTTCAGCTAAAGATTCCCCCACGCATAGTATCGGCATTAAATCGGCCGACATCGACGCCTTTACTTTTTTAGCGATTGCCTCGTCGGTTTCACCGAACAACGTCCGTCGCTCGCTGTGGCCAATAAGCGCTACCTCTGCCCCGAGCGCACGCACCGCCTGTGGAGAAATTTCGCCCGTAAATGCGCCGCTATTAACAAAATATATATTCTGTGGGCCAATTTGAAATCCATTTTTAACGGCAAACTCTACTGCCACCGGTAAATCATAGGCCGGCGTAAAAAATACGACATCGCAGTTAAGAGGTGCGGTTTGCTCCGGTGTTTGTCTCGCCTGTTGTATCGTCCCGACCAATTCGCTCCACTCGACAAAATAGCGGCGGGCTTCGTCAGGTGAAAAATTTAATTTCCAGTTCGCCGCACAGATCTTTCTCATAGAAATGGTCAACCTACTATTTTCTCAAAGCCTCTATTTTCTCAAAGCCTCTATTTTCTCAAAGCCTCTATGCCGGGGAGTTTATCGCCTTGCAAAAATTCAAGGCTCGCACCGCCGCCCGTAGAAATGTGGGTGACTTGATCCGCATATCCCGATGCTTTTATGGCTGCAGCCGAATCGCCGCCCCCGACAACGGTCGTGGCGTGTGGAATTTCAGTCAGCGCTTTGGCTACGGCAAATGTTCCGTCGGCAAACGCGCGCGTTTCAAAGACACCCATGGGGCCGTTCCAAAAAACTGTTTTCGCATTTTGAAGTTCGCGCCGAAACAATTCAACCGTTTTAGGACCGATATCGACTCCCAGCCAACCGCTAGGAATCGCCGGCGTGGCTGTTGTTTTTAAATCAGACGCCGAATCGATTTTTGTCACAATCTTGTGATCGACCGGCAACACAATTTTCTTATCGCGGGCTTTTACGCGCTCGAAAAGATCGCCCGCGTATTTGACTTTGTCCTTTTCAACAAGCGATGACCCAACCGCAACCTTTTGTGCCGCTAAAAACGTGTAAGCCATGGCACCGCCGATGAGAAACACGTCCACCTTGTCGATCAAATTTTCGATAACGCCAATCTTGTCGCTGACTTTCGCGCCGCCGAGAATCGTAATAAACGGCGACTCGGGCGCAACCATGATTTTATCGAGCATCTCGATTTCTTTCTTCATTAAAAATCCGATGCCCTTTTGTTTTACTTTGGTCGGCATACCAACGATCGTCGCGTGTGCGCGGTGACTCGCGCCAAACGCATCGTTGATGTAGATATCGGTATAGGTGCAAATCGCATCTGCCAATTCTTCGCCGTTTTTCGTTTCGTCTTTGTTAAAACGCAAATTTTCAAGCAAAATCATCTGATTCTTTTTCAAGGATCGAAGCAGCGCACTCGGTGCCTCACTTTCAGGTTCTTCAACGAGAATGACCTCGATATTCAAAAGCTCCTGAAGTTTTTTGGCTACCGGCTCAAGCGAATACTTAGCCAAACTTTCGTCAGTTGGCGTGCCTTCAGAATTCAGCTCGGGCCTGCCTAAATGCGAAGCAACGACGAGTTTTGCACCGTGTTCGAGAGCATAGCGAATGGTCGGTAACGCCGCATCGATACGAGTGGTGTCGGTGATCGTGCCGTTTTTAATCGGTACATTCAGATCGAGGCGCAAAAATACGCGTTGATCTTTAAGATCGAAATCTTCAATAGATCGTATTCCCGCCAGTGTGCTTTTTGCGCTCATTTTGACCTCCAACTACACGCCGCGACTTTGCAGATAAAGCGCAAGGTCCACCATGCGAAGCGAAAAACCAAATTCGTTGTCATACCACGAATAAACTTTTACAAGACGCGGGCCCATCGTCATGGTGCTTTCAATGTCGACGATGGAGCTATACGGATTACCAATAAAATCGCAGCTCACAAGCGGAGCCTCTTCATAACTCAATATGCCTTTGAGCGAGCCGTGTGCTGCTTCTTTCAAAGCCGAGTTAACCGCCTCAACTGTCACATCTTTTTTAGTTTGTGCAACAAGGTCAATCAAACTCACATCGGGTGTCGGCACGCGCACCGATATTCCATTGAGCTTACCGTTGAGTTCGGGGAGCACAAGGCCAACCGCTTTTGCGGCCCCTGTTGTTGTCGGTATCATTGACACGGCAGCCGCTCGCGCGCGTCTTAAATCTTTGTGAGGAGCATCGAGGGTGTGTTGATCGTTCGTGTAAGAATGAACCGTTGTCATGAGCCCGTATTCAATTCCAAACGCATCGTGAATGACTTTGGCCACAGGAGCCAAACAATTTGTTGTACAGGAAGCGTTACTCAGTACTGTATGCTTTTTCGGATCGTATTGTTCATGGTTTACGCCGTAAACAACCGTCAGATCCGCACCTTTTGCGGGAGCCGATACAATCACACGCTTAGCACCGGCCTGAACGTGCTTCATGGCATCTTCTTTGCCTGTGAATTTACCCGTGCACTCGAGAACGACGTCGACGCCCAATTCTTTCCACGGCAGTTCGGTCGGATCTTTAATTTTCGTGTACCGAATTTTTTTACCGGCGACGATCAAGTTCGATTCTTCGGCCTTCACATCAGCCGGAAAAATGCCGTGCGTGCTATCGTATTTCAAAAGATGGGCAGAAGTTTTTGCTTCTCCGAGATCGTTAATCGCGACGATGTCGAGTTTTTCAAATCCCGCTCGAAAAAGTATGCGGCCAATGCGGCCGAATCCGT
>JAJYHS010000145.1 GCA_021784635.1 bacterium | reverse complement strand
CTTGTGACCGTGGCATTTGGCGCTGCCGCTTCGGCCCAGTCGTCAGCGCAAAAGGCTTCGGATAAAACGCGAACGCAATCTATAAATTTCGAAGATGAACTTATCCAGGGGAATGTTCAAAAGCCAAACTTATTTTATTTAATGCAAAGGCGGGATTTTAATTTCAAACGCCTTATTGAACTTCGCAGTAACTTTTTGCCCGAGATGAATCAGACAGCACAAGATATAGGACCGAGTCTAAAACCGGGGCGTTGATGAAGACACCGATTATATTGCGTATTTATCGTAATGGCAGCCTTGAGGCGACACGGCAATTTGATGTCGATCAAATTGTCATCGGGCGCAATACCGATACGCAAGTAACACTGAACGGTGACGATATTTCGCCGGTGCACGCCGTGATCGAAATGCGAGACACCGGGTATTACATCGTTGATCTGGGCTCCGCTTCAGGAACATTTCGCGGTGGCCAAAAAGTATTGGACGAATCTCTGCGCTCCGGCGATGAACTTCAAATTGGTTCGTACAAAATTGAGTTTTTTGTTGGTGTGCCTAAACCGGCGCAACCTCCTACGCCTCCGCCTGTGCAACGTCAAAAGGCCGCTCCTCCGCCGCTCCCGCAAGCGACGACAGTTTCTGAATCTCGCCGTGCGACACCGGGCGTGGCGGTCGTGCGAGACGAGACGGCGCGTGTTGATCAGAGCGTAAAGACAGATGCATTGGCAAAGACCTTGAAATCTTCGCGCGGCCCCGTTGTTGAGGTCGTCGTCGCATGGGGCGGTGTTGTCATCGAAACGCGCCATTTTCATACCGCTGGCGAAGTTACGATTGGCTCTGACGATAAAGCCACAATTAATTTGCCGCTTTTAGGGTTAAATCGGTCACGGATGACGCTTCTTAAGATCGATGGCCATGTGAAAGTGCGCGTGACTCATGAAATGACCGGCGACTACTACCGGGACGAAGAGCATTTGAAGCTCGCCGATCTAAGACGCAAGAACCGAGTCGTTCAACAAGGTGCCGAATTTGAACTCGAACTTGCACAAGGCGAGATGATCCGGCTTGGTCTGATGGGCGATCTTTTATCAATCTATATTCGTTATATTAACGAAACTCCGATACCGCTTGTTGGGCCGCTCTTCGATTTGACCACGTCTGAAGCGACGGCGGTTTTGGCTTCCGCTGTCGTGGCGGCGATTTTTGGGCTCTATATGTTTATTTACAAGCCCATGGCGTTGAAAAATAAAAAAAATCTCGAGCAACCCCTGCGTTTGGCAACGATTCAATTTAATATTCCAGTAATGCCGGTTCCGACGCATTCACACGCCGAACAGAAGCGGCTGTTTAAAGTACCGGCTCACGTTAAGCAAACGACGACATTGCAAAATCCGGGTCGCGCGGCTGAGATCAAACGGACAAGACGTGTAGTGCGGCGAAAAATGGTGGCCAGTTCGATCGTTCATCGTGGCGGCGCAGTTCGAACCGGGCACCGGGCCGCCGGTCTACAAACAAAGCGGGCACCTAATATAAAAAATCTCGGTTTGCTTGGAGTATTTGGTACGAACGGGACGCAAAACCAATTGTCACAGGCGGCGGCGGGAGCCGGCGAGCTGGTCGGCGACGCCAATCAGAAAAATGGTTACACCGGTTCAAATAATTTTCGACCGGGCGATCTTGGCGGGCGACTTAAAAATATTGGCGCTAGCGGAACGGGTGCGGCTACTTACGGAATCGCAGGCGGAGTCGGAACAGTCGGTAAAGGCACCGGAACTTTTGGAGCTGGTCTTGGCGGCCTTGGCAAAAAAGGTCGGGTGGATTTGAATATCGGTAATTCCGAGGCGCAGTTTACCGGTAACATCGACAAAGACGCGATTCGCCGGGTCATTGACGCCAACCGAGATCAATTTCAATTTTGCTACGATCAGGCTTTGCGCAGAAATTCAGACGCTTATGGCAAAGTCGTTTTACATTGGGAGATTGTCCAGCACGGACAAGCCGTTAATGTCGGCGTGAAAAGCAATTCTGTTGGCGATAGAGAAATGGGTTATTGTTTGGCTCGCGTCGTGCGCGGTTTGACGTTTCCAGCGCCGCCGCCCGACACGGCTGCCGACGTGATTTACCCATTTGTGTTTACATTGCAATAAAAGGGGAGGTTGAACCATGGATCCAACAACGGCTGCAAATGCAGCAACTGCAACGGTGGCAATTGCCGATAAGTGCAGTGCTTATACGAATTTTGTTACGTCGTCATTTTGTCAGGGCGGAGTCGCGATGTACGTTATCGCGTTTGTCGGCCTCTTGACGGTTCTGCTCATTATCGAGAGATTTTTGGCATTGAACCGGCTCGTAATAGACAAAACATCGCTAAATGAAAATTTATTTAGTTTGATTTTGCGCGGCGAACTCAGACAAGCGATCGCCTTTTGCGACCGCAAGCCGGCGCCGCTTACCAATACGGTAAAGTCGGGTCTTGTGCAGGTTCTCAACAAACGCGGCGACGAAGAAGTGCAAGTTGCTATGGACGCGTCTGTATTGCGCGAAACTCCTCGGCTCGAAGGCTGGACGGCGTTTTTAGCGGTATTCGGTAACATTTCAGTGCTGATTGGTTTGATGGGAACCATCATCGGTTTGATCATATCGTTCAAAGGTGTGGCCAATGCCGATGCGGCTCAGAAAGCGCAGATGCTTTCAACCGGTATTTCGGAGGCCCTCCACTGTACCGCTTTTGGTTTGGGAGTAGCCGTTATTGCCATCGTCGCTTTCGGTTTTTTTCAGTTACGAATCGGCCGCGCGATTAACGACATGCGCGAAGGCAGCATGACAATGATGAATCTTGTCGCCTCGAACCGTGACAAAATGAAAGAGTAGAAATGGCACAGATCGAAGATTCGCGAAAAGGTGGTCGAGTAACGAACGTTGACGTCAATATTGTCCCCTTTATTGACTTGATGTCGGTGCTGGTGATTTTTTTGCTGATCACGGCGGTTTGGTCGCAAGTTTCTATGATTCAACTCGGAAGTTCCATATACGGTAAAGCAACTAGCCAAAAATCGATACCTCCACCACGCGCGGAAGTGGCGTTTCGTCTCGACATATTGCCGACTGGCCAACGTGTCGTAATTGGTAAAAGCCAAATTATGATTCCGAAGGTCAATGGCAAATACAACATGCACCGATTGCTTGCCGAACTTAAAAAGGTAAAAGAGATTTATCCGGATAAACAAGACTGCGTTATTACGATGTCTGACAGTCTTGCGTATGAGTATTTGGTCAACGGAATGGATGCACTTTTGCAAGCGGGCTTTCCGCAAATTGCGATATCGACTGCAGCTCCCGCACAATGAGTGCCCGGTAGCGCACGCGATGCTATGCCGATGCACGGAGGTTAGACGATGGCGATTCATGTTCCAGGCATAAGAGATCGAAGAAATCGTGAAACTGGTGGTAATCGCGACGTGGTCGCGGTGCTCTCATTAACGGCAATGGTTGATTTATTCACGGTTCTTGTTGTGTTTCTTTTGCAGAACTACGCAACTACTGGGCAAGTGATTCAAATTCCTCATAATGTTAAATTACCAACCGCGAGCGATGTAAAAAAACTAACTCCAGCTAATGTCGTAATCATATCCTCTACGGGAATTCAGGTGAATAACGACCCGCCGGTTATGAAACTTTCTACCGCGCGCGAACAACCGAATTGGGATCTGGCGCCGCTTCGAGTCGCGCTTCAACAGTTGGTCGCCAAAGGTAAAGAACAAAAGAGTGAAATAGGTAGTCAAATTCAATCGGCGGTAGCCCGAATTCAGGGCGGGGCGCAAGCTCAGGCGCAAAAAATTCCATCGTATTTAAAATTGACGATCCAAGCGGATAAACACATGGATTTTTTGACTCTTAAAAAAGTGATGTATACCGCAACTGAAGCCGGAATCGTTCAAATCAATTTTGCGGTAATAAAAAAAGGCAAGAAAACCGGCGCATAAATCAAACTTAAGAAGTCATTTTTCTATACGCTTTACTACTTCAGTTTTTTCTAGCTTAAATTTTTATTCACACAGGCTTTTGTTTTCAGCTGCAATTTTTGACAATTTATACCCGCCCAAGCATTGCGCCACAACCGCCTGGCGTGAAAAAAAACCGCCGTTAAATCCCGCGAGACAATTTTTGATTAGCCATGTAGCTTCAGCCGAATTACTTACCGTCGAGCAAAACCATTTTGCGTTGGCTAACGATACACATGCTGGCTGAGTCATAAGGGTTCGAATACATCTTTGAGTTTGTGCATTTTTTGCCGAGGCACCAATGCCGACCAGCAAAAGTGTGGCTACCAAAATCGAATTGGTGAACAGTCTATTTTTTTTCATAGAGGGTAATTTATCACAGGTGAAGCATTTTTTTGCTAACGATAATTTTCATTGTCATTGCCGAAAATTGCTATTTGCCCATTTGTGTTGACGATAACGGCGAAAGCGGGCTCGAATGTGGATCAATTTAACTGCTACGCGGCGACGCGATCGGTTTCGCGAAGCTTTTGTTTCATATAGCTGATGATATGAGATTTGGCGTCCATACTCAGCGACTGTGCCTTAAATCCGTAGTAACCAGCTTGAGTTGAATACTGTACAACTGCTTTCATGTTTACGGGATCGCCTAATTCATCGGACTTGATTTCAATACTCACGACTTCTCCGATAGCAAGACGTGAGTCGAGTTGGTCAATCCCCACTCCACCAGGTGAAATAGTTTTGAGTTGCCCGATTAATGTTTTATCGTCGATGCGAATGATTGCGGAGCCGTGAATCGAAGCTCGCGGGTGTTCTCGCCTATTGAGGCCCATTTCTTCAAGCAAGTCCTGAAATTCAAACAAATCCGCCCAGGCTTTCATGCCTTTTGTCCAAACCAAAATCTGATCTTTCTCTGCGATCGTTTTGAGTTCGTTTACGAGCTCTGCGCGAGTCAGTGGGCCCACGGAATTGCCGTTTACGGCGTAGTGCCACGGCTGTTGTTGAGCTGAATCTTCAATCGGGCCCTGTAGCTTTGAGAGTTGGGGCAGCAGCGACACCCATTTATTGACATCGACCCAAGAGGTTTGAGGTTTGCCCCAAACCATCGTCGACTGCGAAATTTGACCATCCGTAAGCATGGCTCGCACTTCGTCGGAGCTAAATGGGCCGCGCACGTTTTCATTTTCAGAGATAAACCATCGACTCATACGATTACGTATCGGGAACTCGGCGTGAAAACTTAAAAACTCCGTCTCAATGTGATACAATTCTAAATATGCGAAAAGTGAGTCAATACATTCTGGCCGTGCTCTTTTTTGCCTTGGTTTTGGAAATTGCCCTTATGGAGCCTAATGACGTTGCGGATAAAACTCCGTCCAGCCATGTGGCGGAACATCACAAAAGCAGGCTCGACATTAAATCAAGCGATGTACAGCAGCAGATGGCCGGCGTGCATGTTGTCGAAACGAACAATGAAAGCAAAGAGTGGGAGCTTTGGGCAAAGCGCGCCATCGGTTTTAAGGCAGAAAGTGAATTGGCGCTTCAGCACGTGAAGGCGAGCTTTTTTGCAAAGAATGGCCTAACTTTTTTAGTTAAAGGGCAGACTGGGTCCATTGTAACGGCCACCAAAAACATGATCGTCAACGGTGGTGTCGTCACAACGTCTTCGAACGGTTATATCTTTCATACCGATACCGTCCGCTATAATTCTAAAGAACGCGTTTTGAGTTCTCCGACGCACGTTGTGGTCGACGGTCCACGCGATGCTTTCGGCAAGCATATGTACATTCAAGGGCAATCCATGAAGGCGAACCTTAGACAAGGGACAGTGACAATTTCAAATCATGTCAGAGCGCAAAAAGAAATTCGAAAAAACGAAGACATGATTGTGCGGGCTGACAGGGCCAAACTATTCGGCAAAGGGCATGAGGTGAAATTTTCCGGTCAAGTGAATATCGACATAAATGGCATTCGAATCACCGGGCCGGATGCACTATTTCATTATAAAAACGGAACCGACATTCCCGATTCTGTGCAGCTGACTGGAGGCGTGAAAGTTCACGATGTCGATAAATGGGCGACTTCTGAGCGATTACGTATTAATTTAGCTAAAGATGAATTCGTTTTCGATGGCCAACCGCGGGTTGTTCAAGATAATGATGAAATCAGCGGGAACCAAATTGTGTTTCTTGATGGCGGTAAAAAGGTTCAAGTGAAAAACGCCAGAGTTCACGTGAGCAATAAAACTTTGAAAAGTCATAAAATGCAAAACGTCGTGGAGTGAAAAATTGAATAGGCTATCGATCAAAGGGATTTCAAAAAAATTCAAACAACGCGCGGTCGTGGATTCGGTCTCGTTTGAAATTGAAGGCGGTCAAGTTGTCGGTTTGTTAGGTCCGAACGGGGCCGGCAAAACAACATCATTTTATATGGTAGTGGGCATACTGCCGCCCGATAAAGGCGAGATATATTTGAACGGACAAGATATCAGCAAAATGCCGATGTACCAGCGCGCGCGCGTTGGCTTAAGTTACTTACCGCAAGAGGCCAGCGTGTTCAGGCGGCTCACCGTAAATGAAAATTTGAAAGTGGGTCTTGAGGCCGCGCAAGTGCCGCCGTCGGCGTTCGAAGAGCGATTGCAGAAATTGCTCGGTGATTTCGGCATCGAAGCGATCAGAGAAAGTTACGGTTAC
>JAJYHS010000087.1 GCA_021784635.1 bacterium | reverse complement strand
GCATCATGTGCATGGACACGCGTTTGCCATAAAGAGCGGAAGCGCCATCGCCACTACGAACTCGCGTTACTCGTTTACCATCCCAAAGCTCGCTATAAAATGTAGCCGTTTTGAGTCGATTTTCTTCTTGCATTCCGTGACCACCAAATAACCGTCCGCCCTCATCGGAAAATACACCCTCGCTTGGTTGGCCATTTTCTAACAGTTTATAAAGCCCCTCAGCGGTAGGTTCCTCACAATGAATTATCGGCTCCAACGGCGGCAATGGTGGGTCACCTAGCATTCGCAAAGCATTCCGCTTCTCCTCTCTAGTTTTTCCAGTTCTTAGTATTTGAGTTCGCATAGCCTCATACGCTTGCTTTTCAAGCGCATATTCACGGATTCCAATCTCGTGTTTCTCGTGGAGTTGGCGTTCATAAACTCGGTGCGGAGCCAGCGCCACTAAATCTGCGGCACTTTTTCGCTCGCCGGAATCAGCAATTGAAAGTAAAAATATTGATACCGGATTCTGACGCCCATCCAGCTCGACATCGCAATGCCCCTGCACGGCCAACGCCGCACCGCCTAGAACACTATGAGCCGCGATTGCGTCTGGACATTTTATTATTTCAAAAATCCTTTTAGCCGCCTTTCCAAGAATCGGCCCAAGTGCTTCAAACGGATAAGGTTCGCCATCAGGAATCGGACGACGTAATGGTAGCGGTTCATCATCAATAGCATCGTTTAAGTTTGTTTTTGCTTTTGTATGTTCTTGAAAGCGCTCGCTCAGTGGCTGAGGCATTTCAACTAGTGCGACAAGTTCATCTGTTGTATGGCCCTTCTCAAACCAATCAAATGCGTCTTCGGATTCATTCAAGTCCTGCAACTCAATGACACGCACCTCTTTGGTGACTTGAACGATGTCATTGTAAGCTTTAGCGGCATATTTGAATCCGGGATCATCGTTGTCAGGCAGAATCACAACACGTCGATCCTTAAAATGTTTAGCGTAATGTGCCCGCCAAGCTCCACTACCGCCAGGTGTCGTCGTTGCTAAGAGCCCATGGCTCGTCAGTGAGTCGGCTGTCTTTTCGCCTTCAACAAGAAATATCCATTCGTCAGGCTTGTTCTCCCACTCACCGTAGCGGTAGGGTTTGACTTCGCCTTCGAAATCCCCACTTATCCAATGGCCGTTTTCAATATGGCTCCGATAAATTTTTTTTGTTTTATCCTCGAAATCAATCCGCGTTACTTTAAGAGCCGGGCCATTGTTGTCCTCGTAAATATATTCAGTGCGGCGTTTGGATTTGTAATGGCATGACCCACCAATGAGCCCACGAGCGCGAAGTTTGTTTGTAACGACATCTTGAGAACACCCGGCATGGCAATGGTAGAGTAATTTCCCATCCGGCGAAACCGACACAGAAAGACTTGGAGTTTTGTCATCGTGTGCTGGGCAATGACATATCCATCCGTCACCTGATTTTTTGCCGCCAAGGGCATTTACAATAGCTTGAACATCGTCATCTATAGAGTTATTATTCATTTGATATTTCCTTTCCAAATATTTCAGCGATGATTTAGACCCCGATTGCCGTCGGGGTTTTTATTTTTTGCACTGCCGGTTTGGCCACTTTGTAGACGAAATGTCGTCATGATCTTTACCCTCGCGGCGCTTAATTCGCGCACTGATCCAGGCATCCACTTCTGACTCAACCCAACCGCACGACCTCGTCGACAATTTAACTTGTCGTGGGAATTCTCCGTCGGCAATTTTTTGGTAAATGGCCGATCGTCTCAAACCAGTCTTTAATTGCACATCAGGCAATCGAATAATTTTGAACATAGCCAAGCCTCCTTAAACGTTTTGGCATTTAAGTCGCAGCTTAGTTTGAAAATGTGGTGGCAGTACAAACCAGCATTTTTTGTAAAAATCGAAAAAATGCTTATCGAATATATTCTATTTGGAGCTGAAGTCTTGAATCCCTTTTGGAAGTCCCGTTTGCGACCTTGAACGTTCGGGTTTCATGCTTTGGCTATTTTGCCTCTTAGTTTTTTTGAGAGCACCCCGGCGGGTAACACGCCCCCTTAATCGTCTGTTTTTTTCCGCATTCACTTGTCCGACTTTTACACTTAAATTTGGGAAGAATACTGAAACAACGTCGGCAATGAATTTGTCCGTAAAGTGGTACTTCTGAAATAGTTTTAATTTGGTGCCATCAATAACCGCTCGAATTGCATAACCACTCAGGTCTCGTTTTTGTGAGAGATACTCATGCTGAGGTAAATCCATTGGGCCATCGGGATTGTTATAGCCGCGATTCATGATTTTCTTTAACTCCTTAGAACAATCCTTTTCGACCTGCTCAAAAAGCCCGGCCAAATTAAAAATAAGTGGTCTGCTATGCGGCGAGCAAGCTACATTGTCAGCAATACGCTTTTCAAACTCAGGCTTTTCGATTTTATTGAAAATCGCCTTATTTAAAATGGAAAGACCAATTCCTTCATTGAATTTTCCATTCTCTATACGAGTGAGTCTACAAAATACAATGGCAGCATCTCGTAAGTATTTTAGTTCGTTTTTTATTTCGCTGTTTTTGCGTCGATCGGTGAACATAAATTTGTGAAATTTGTCGGCTACTTCAAAAAGAAAATCAGTTATCTCACCGCTCGACATGTCGGTGTGATCTCGAAAATATTGCCAAATGCATTCGGCCTTATTATTGAGGAGAAGTCGTTCGAGTTGACTGGTTTTAATTCTCGCTTGAGCCTTCTTTATTTCTTTCAATCGACTTGCGGTTGACATGATTATTCTCCCTTCTTGGCCGAAAGTGGCTTTTCAGATTTTAACTCGTCCAAATAATCGCCCCAGGCTTGCATCATTTGTTTACGTTGAGGCAAATGGGCTGTGCGGTTATAGGCTCTGCCATTTGCATCATTAACTGCGTGGGCAAGTTGATGTTCGATCAGATGCGCTGGATAATTCAATACCTCATCAAGAATGGTTCGAGCCATCGCGCGAAACCCATGACCGCACATTTCTTCACTCGAAATTCCCATACGCCTCAACCCAGCTAAAATTGCGTTGTCGCTCATGGGGCGCGCAAAACCGCGCCCGCTCGGGAACACATACTCGGATGCAGAAGTCAGCGGATAAAGCTCATTTAAAATTTCAAGTGCTTGCCGTGATAGCGGCACAATATGTTGAGTGTTCGTCTTCGTGGCAACGAATCGCCACTCCCCTGCGTTCAGATCAATGTCTGCCCATTTAGCACGACGAAGTTCACCTGGTCTAACAAATACCAATGGCGCGAATCTCAATGCGCATTTGACTACAAATGTCCCTGAGTAACCATCCAGAGCACGTAACAGTTCACCGACTCGCTCCGGTTCAGTGATTGCAGCGAAGTGACCTTCTTGAACTGGCGGCAAAGCACCGCGCAAATCCACAGTTACATCTCTATCTGCACGACCAGTTGCAACCGCGTACCGAAAAATTTGGCTGCAATTTTGTAACGCTCGATGCGCCGTCGACAATGCTCCACGTTCTTCAATTCGTCGCATGCACCCAAGAACATCACGGGGTGTAATTTCAATTATTGGCTTACGCCCTAGCCACGGGATTAAATCACGTTCGATTCGCCGGAGCACACGCGCCTTGTGTGCAGGTGCTAGTATTGCCCCACGCTTATCAAGCCACTCTCGGGCTACCACATCGAAGCTATTTGCCGCATTCTCAACTTGAACACCTTTCATGGCTTTACGATGGGCGCTTGGGTCAATGCCGTTTGCTAAAAGCTTACGCATCTTGTCTCTGCGCTCACGAGCTTGCCTAAGTTTGACCTCTGGGTAGACTCCAAGAGAAATGAGTTTTTCTTTGCCAATATAGCTATATTTAAAGCGCCACCGCTTGTTGCCCGTAGGTGGAATCTCTAGGTAGAGGCCTCCAGAGTCATATTTTCTTATAGTTTTTATCGAAGCTTTTGTGTTTTTTATTGCCGTGTCAGTTAGTGCCATTGGGGTAACTTCCTTCACAATTTGTAGTTACCCCAAAAAGTTACCCCAAATAATTTTTGGCTGCCCGCGTTTTTCATCGGACCTCTTTGGAGCTTGTTTCCCTCTAGGGATAAGCGTTTCAAAAGATTTTTTGGACTTTATCGGATTTCTTAAAACTTGTAAATGGTAGCGGGGGAGGGACTTGAACCCCCGACCCACGGATTATGATTCCGTTGCTCTAACCAGCTGAGCTACCCCGCCACAATCACCTCACCATTATCGTGAGACGCTCAATTCTGCACAATTGCTCCGTGCGAATTGATGAACAAGAGCGTCATTTTTACCGGCTCATTTCTCCATAGTCAACTTCGCTTGACTGCGATCACAACGTCGACCTTCAATATGACTAGCCCTGGGTTCAAGCAGAAACAGGCGATAATTTGGAATATACGGCACGATCGAGCCAAGGAGGGAATCATGGGGGAGATGGGTATCAGAACTAAATTGAGCGCCACGTCGGTAACGATTGCCCTCGCAACATTTACGTTGGCGGTCACCGGCATAACGGTGCACGCTATACCGGCCAATACCGTATTCACGGCTTCACGCGCCAACAATAACTCAATTACAATTGAAAATTCGTACGGTCGGCCGATTGCAGGAGCCGACATATTGATCGGCGATGGACTTAACGGGCCATTTACCAATAATCGCACCCACACAAATCAACACGGGTCTTTTGCGATACCTGCGCAATGGAACACTTCTGAACCGCTAACAGTCACGGCGGCAGGGTATATTACGACCACATTTTTTAATGTTGCCCCGAAACCGGCAGTTTTTGAGATCAATACGGTCGACAGCAAAAATGATATCGCGATTAAAGGTTCAACAACTGGATTTCAAAACCCCGGGCAAAATGGCCAAATGGATTTCGGACTCGTTTACCCCGCACTGAGCCGGCGGCAAATGGCGCAATTTGACGTCAGTTCAGTTATTAGTACGCGATTTGATAAGATTCCCGTTTCGTTCACCAGCGTGTCCGTGCCGAGTAATTTGACCCTCCCCGATCAATCACAGACTTATTATTTCTTTCCGATCGAGTTTGATAAGCCCGCTTATAGCATGTATGTGCGGCAACCCGGTCGATACAAAATGATCGCAATTCATGGCCAGTTCCCGTTCAGTCGAGTCGTCGGCGAATTGCGCGGCGGCCGGTCTTTTTACGATGTCCTAAATGATTTTCATTTTATCAGTGGTGGTGAACGAACAGTAAACGCGACCGCCTCTGGCGCCACCGGCCAAAACATCTCGGTTAACAATATGATTTTTGACCATTCAATAACGGTACAGGCGCCACAAATCCCCGCCGGAATGGCCATGGTTTCATTGCCGCTCATCGAAGACCACGGCGTCTATTACGCAACGGACCTCAAACAAGTGGCTTCTCAACAAACACAAAATTTAGCTGTGCCGGGCGGGACTGATACAAAGGCGGTAATCAGTTTGCTCATGGTGAAAAAGCAAAAACAAAACGTAGAAAGCCCGCTCAGCTTAAATGAACAGCCCGAATTAGCCTTGCAAGTCGTGATCAATAATTTAATCGGTTTTGTACAAATGCAGGAGATGGATTTTCTACGTTCTACGTCTTCACCTCTGAGCGGACAAAGCATCGCGTTTCAAAGTTTAACTGCTAACCGAAGTATTTCGGCACAATTTATGCCGCTCGTTGCACCTCCCGTTATGAATAGTCTTGATTCATTGACGTTAACTCCGCCAGAGCCAGTCGCGGGCATCATGCCGGTCGCCACATACGTCGTATTATCGCGAATTGATCTAATCAACGCCGGTCGCTATCGCCTTGCGCAGCGGTTTCGCCTTTATGAAGGGTACAGCAAAGGTTGGGTCACAAATATTCATGTGCCACACGTGCTTAATCCGCTTGTGCCCGGTCAATCTTACCGATGGGAAGTCTATTTCTTGGGGCGCGAGACCGACGGCCAACAAAAACACATCATGCATAAATACTTTTTAGATACAGTTACCCACATCAGTCGCAACTCATACAGTTTTAAAGCGCAAGGCAGCGGTAGTGATGCAATGTAGACACTCTGGAGGGTGACGGGGTGAAAACAGTTCTGTTAGCAGCCACTTTGATTCTATGGCAATTGCCACTTTTTCTTGGCGGTTGTGCTACGACGAGCACGGCAAACGAATTTCATTACGGCCCACGAACCATTATCATAAAAGCGTCGTATGACGAAGTCTGGCAAGCTGTTCAACAGGCGATGGCCAATTACCCAATCCAAATAAATAACGTTGACGAAGGGTTGATCACGACCGACTCTATTCGAAATGGCCAAGTTTGGTCAGCGCCTTTCAACGAGCATTACAAATACCCTAATTTCACTTACCGGCTGAAAGTCATTGTTTTACGTGGTGGAATCAAAGGCCATCCGGCCTGCAAAGTGTTCATCACGAAATATATCGACGTGCAAAAAGATTTTTTTTCTGGCGTCGAACACATGCCAAGCGACGGGCTTGAAGAAGGATCGATTCTTTATCGCATTGAACGCAATATCCAAATTCAGCGCGCGCTCAAAGCCGCGTATCAACGCGGCAATAGCGACTAGTTAGTTTTTTATCCGCGTATAAATTTTGATCGACCTGTCTCCGCCTTTGCCCGAACGGTCCCACGTCTCCAATTTGTCGCGACTGATGAAAGCGTCGACATAGTCGCCCGATT
>JAJYHS010000055.1 GCA_021784635.1 bacterium | reverse complement strand
CGGCCGCTTACTATTACAGATCCGCCTTGCGGCGAATATTTGATGGCGTTTGATAAAAGATTAGAAATGGCACGTTCAAGCAGAGTGCGTTCGGCAAACAGTTGGAGGGTCGGTTCTATTTCAACTTTGAGCTGTACGCGTTTTTCGTCCGCAAGCCCTTGAAAAAATTCGACTAGCTTTTCAACGGTGTCGCGAACCTTTACGCTTTCGATGCGCAGATTTTGATCGGGCGACTCCGCCTTGGCGACAAACAATAATCGTTCGACAATTTCCGCAATCCGGCGCATTTCTTCAAGGTTCGAAAAAAGTGCCTCTCGGTATTCTTCGGTCGTGCGCGGCCGACTGAGCTGGATCTCGGTTGAACTTGTTATATTCATAATTGGCGCTTTGAGTTCATGGGCGATGTCGGCAGAAAACCTTGAAAGGCGATCGAACGCGTCTTCGATTTTTTCGAGCATGGCATTGAACGTTTGAATGAGTTCCACAAGCTCTTGCGGCAAATGATCAGATGGGAGCCGGTCATGAAGAGCAGTCTGCCACTTGCGGATGCGCGCGATCACCGAACGCAACGGCACAAACGCAGATCGCGATAAATACCATGACCACAAGACCGAGAATACGCCGGTGACCAAAAATATGATCCAAAAAAGTTTATAGTAGTGATTGAGGAGCTTTTGGTGTTGTGACAAATCGGTTGCAAATTGAAATGTTGCATTTTTGAGTGTGGGGTCATGAGTCCTGATATGCGTTGTAAAAACCAAATAACTTTGACCGTTAAGAACGCGTACGACCGGTTTTTTGGTGTCGTTCTTTATTTTAAAAAGCGGCGTCAGTTTTTGTTGTTTGATTTCGGATGACGCAACAATGACGGCGCCTTTGCCGTTGAGCACACGCAAATAGGCCAGCTCACCGCGACGGGCTTGCCAGCCATTTTCAATTTGCGGAATTAATCGTTCAAGCGAACCCGGTCGTTGCAACGTGAAGGTCAGCGCTTCAATACGGTTGTTCATGTCAATGACCGCTTCGCCAAGCATAAACTGTTTGAGCTCGGCGTGCGCAGCTGTCGCGATAATGGCACCGGCAATCAAAAGGTTAAGCCCGAACCAAAGCGTGACTCTTGAAGTAAACGAGTAAGATCTTTTTTTAGACCTGTCGGTTTGTGGGACGCGCATCAAGCACTTGCGGGTTCACGCAAAACATAACCCATCCCGCGGACGGTATGAATCAGTTTTGATCCAAACGGGTCGTCAATTTTAGACCGTAGCCGGCGCATGTGAACATCGACGACGTTCGTTTCGCTTTCAAAATTGATGCCCCAAACTTGTTCGGCCAAAACCGAACGCGATATGATCTCGCCTTTGCGCCGAGCCAGTAAGCCTAAAATAGAAAATTCTTTTGGAGTCAGATCAACTAATCGACCTTGCCGCAGTACTTTGCGTTGAAAAAAATTAATTTGCAAATCGGCGACATGCAAAGCTTCTGGGTTTTGTTGCGTACTTCGCCGCAGAAGTGATTTCACGAGCGCCACTAGTTCGGGAAATGCAAAAGGCTTTATCAAGTAAGCATCAGCACCTAAATTCAGGCCCTTTACGCGATCGTCGAGTTGATCACGCGCCGTCAGCATGAGAGTCAGCGTTTGCTTGTTGCGATTTCGCAGCTCCGTGATAACCGCCCATCCGTCTTTTTTCGGCATCATGACGTCCAAGATCAAAAGGTCGTAACTGGATTGCTCTGCACGCAAAAGTCCCTCTTCGCCGTCGTTTGCGACATCGACTTCGAAGCCGGCTTCGCTAAGCCCCTGTTGAAGTGACTGTGCCGTTTTGATTTCATCCTCAATGACGAGTATGCGCATCGAATGCCTCCTCTTAATGAATTGAGTTATGATCGTGATTCAATGGTTTGTATAGATACAGCGTCGCATGTCATAATGAATAATTTGTCACAAAATCAAGCTGTAAATGGGAGCGTCACCATTTGATACCACTGACGAAACTTCGCGAAAATCGGCTTCAAAAATGTGGGTATGAATACGCGCTCAAATCGCGCGGTTCACAGACCGCGCATTGACGTGCTTGAACGGTTCGGCCCGAAGCCTGCCGTTTCGGCTGTGCCTTGATTGGGAGACAATAGGAGAATAGACTGGCCGGAATGCGAATATTTAAACGCCTCCTATCGGTTTTCTTTGTGCTCTATTGCGTGAGTTTGGCGACGACAATGGCCGGAATGGAGACTTTTGGTTACGGTCTTGCCATTTTCGTGTTTGCCTACATGGCATTGAACTGGAAGAACCCGTCCGTGCACTTTCCGCGGCTGAGCCCGAATTTTAGCGTTGAATGGGCCATGATTCTTATGGTGTTGGTGGCTATTGTTGGCGCGATAGCAAGCCCGCATCTACCGGTAAAGGATCGCATCGATTGCGTCGGGCAGCAGCGCTGGATGCTTCTCCTCTATGCTTTAACCGCGTGTTTGGCTGTTTTTTCGCTCGACAATCCAAACTCGTTGCCAAAAGCTTTTTGGATTCTGTTTGTGTGTTTCGCCGTCGCGGTGCTCTTTGGAATATTTCAATCTTTGTTTAATGTTGGGTTCTTTTTTCGCCCCGCTTACACGAGGCCGCCCGACACTTTCGGGCCGCTCACAATTTATCGGGCTCGCGGCTTCTTTTCGAATTGCATGTCATTTGCATATTCTCTGGGGCAAGTCGCGTGTTTCGCATTTGCGTTTGCATTGGCGGCGGATATACCGCCAAAGATTCGACGGCTGCTTTATGCATTTTTCATTTGGTTTGTGATCGGAATTTGTTTTACTTTCACTCGGGGCGCATGGCTGGGTTCAATTTTAGCGTTTGTCGCTATGGGGTTATTGTGGAACAAAAAAGTGGGAATCCAAATTATCGTGGCAATAGCGGCGTTGATCGCCATCGGTTCAATTGTTTCACCCGGCGTACGGTTTCGTCTCAAAAGTATTTTTCATACCCATAGTGATGTCTCGATCGAGCAGCGGTTTCAAGTGTGGCGGGTTAATTTGCAAATGTTCAAAGACCATCCACTATTTGGGATCGGGTACGGCTACAATTACTACTACACTCCCGAATATAATTTGAAGGTGTTGGGGCACCCTGGATTTAACGGCAACGCACACGACAATTATCTCGAAGTTTTAGCCGGTTCAGGGATTTTTGGATTTGTTCTGTGGCTATTTATTTGTGGATATTTTTTTTGGCGAACCTGGATATTATATCGAAATTCGAGCAATGGCAGTTGGGCCAAGGCGATCGGCTTGGGTGGTTTGGGTGCGCAAATATTTTTTCATTTTGGCGGGCTGACACAGACCACTTTTTTTGACGCGAAAAACGTGCACGTATTAATGTTAGGGTGGGCGTTTGTACTGGCGCACGATATTGCCAACCGGCGTAGCGCAAATCGCGCCACGGTGATTGAGGGAAGGCCGGCATGATTACGGGAGCAATTGTCACAGGCGGCGCGGGATTTATCGGTTCGCACTTATGCGAGTCGCTTTTGGCGCGTGGCCTACCGGTAGTTTCGGTTGATAATTATTCGACAGGATTGCGTGAAAATTCGGAGCATCTCCAAAAGTTGCGCGCATCGCAAAATTTTTTGTCTATTGAAGCCGACGTGATTGAGCCTTGGTCATGGCAAAAACAAATTCCGAATGAATGGTTCAATAAAATAAGCCACGTGTTTCATTTCGCCTCACCGGCATCGCCGCCGCTTTATCAAGAATTGGCTTTTTCTACATTATGGGTAAACACTTTGGGTTTAAAAAATGCGTTGGAGTTTGCCGATTCGCTTGCACCTGCAGGGAGTGACCGTGGCGCTCGTGTCATTTTTGCGTCGACAAGTGAAATTTACGGCGACCCGAGCGTGAGCCCGCAACCCGAAACTTTTTGGGGGAACGTGAATAGTTTTGGAGTTCGCTCTTGTTACGACGAAAGTAAACGGTTTGGCGAAGCGCTGATATTCACGCACAATTGGAAGAAAAACACTCGTCACGGTCTTGTTCGAATTTTTAACACGTACGGGCCGCGAATGAACCCGCACGACGGCCGAGTGGTGATCAATTTTCTGGTTCAAGCGCTCAAAAATCAGCCGCTCACGGTCTACGGCGACGGTCATCAAACGCGCAGCTTTTGTTATATCGATGATTTGGCTGATGGGATTTTACGCTATGCCGATTCGAATTTGACGGAACCCGTGAACCTAGGCAATGACACCGAGTTTACGGTGTTACAGTTGGCACAAACAGTGCAGTCTCTTATTCGTGAACTAAGTGCGGGTTCGGCTAAGAAAGAATTGCCGATTGTTTTTAAGCCGCTACCCAAGGACGATCCCAAACAGCGCCGCCCTGATTTAGCGCGGGCACGCGAGAAGCTCGCCCCATGGCAGCCGAATATTTCATTGCGTGAAGGTCTTGAGCGCACTTACGAATGGCTAAGTAACAATTTGCGTCTCTCAAATTAAAAAAATATTAGAAACTATTTCACGAATGTCCGCTAAATCGACACAAACGTGCGCCCACGTCATGCAATCGCGGGCACAGGACTTGCTCAAATTCATATCATGAACTGTTAGCTGGGGGATGGATTTATGAGCAATAAGCAAACTCTTTCAACACTTATCTTTTTCACCTGCCTGCTCGCACTTTCGACGATTATGCTATTTACAACGATTGCGAAAGCGGCTTCTAAAAAAAATGGTAAAGAAATCGAAAGGTGGGGGACGATCCCAGCCTTATTTGCAAAAGCCGGCATTTACGGAAGTGAATTCAACCTGAGAACTCAATTTAGTTTAGATGAAAGCATCGGGCTCAAAAAAGTCGAAAAATTATTGCGAAGTGAAGATCTAATTAAAAAATATATTCCCGACGTTCAGTCGGCACAATTTACTCAACTGGGGCCCGGCGGATTTTTTAATTTTCGAGTTAGTATTGCGAATTTTTGGGGCAAAAAATTTGCAATCTCATTTAAGTGTCGCGACGTGCACAAAAAGGGCGAATCGAAAACCGTGTTGGATCAAGACTGCTTTGAACAACAGACAAATAAAAGTTCGCGCGTGCTTACCCATGCTGTTTTTACGACCGACTGTTTTCAAATCAAATCGCTTAATACGCAAAATGATGGATTTGGTTCGCGCCATCCGGGTTTGCAGTGCGATTTCGGGCTCGGTGGAAAAATGCACGGCATACATTCGTGGTTTTCGGGATCGACGCCTGGATCGACAATCGCTTATAACGTGTTTACCGCGCTGACCTCTTATACCGCGCAACTGGGTATGCGCGCAGGGGGCAACCTTGGCCCTTGCCCGCATAGCGACGGCGATTATTTGAGTTGCACTGTTTTTGACAATCAAATTCACCAACTCAAAGCGCGAAAACGAGGACTCAAGACAGTCTCTCCCACGCAAACATACGTCGTAACACTCAATCCGGCTGGAGTTGTTCAAGCGAACGTTTGGTACGGCGATTATGCGGTTGAGTCTTATACTGATATGGTCGCGAGTAATCAGTCGGGGATGTGACAAACTTTTAAACAGATGAAAGTGACTGAATTCCGCAACTTAACTCGACCGGACAAATTGGCCTTTAGTCGGGTTTTACGATAAACTGTTCAACAGGTGGGCGGAAAACGAGAATGAACAATGGAAAGACCCTTATATTTTCGAAGATGCCACATCTGTGGCGGTGTCACTGAGCGCGAAGGTCATAAGCCGATTGATTATTGCGATCACTGCGGTAAACCTATGGCGCGCTTTCATTACTTTGACGACCGGGTAACTCCGGTAATAAGCGACCGCACGCTTCGTGCCCCTGAGCTACCGGGCGAATTTTCACCATTGCACGGGCTTACGGTTTATTGGGAAAGTTTTTAGGTGACATTTCACGCATTCCATCGCGTGGTGCCAATCGCTTGACTCAATGTTAAGCTGCGGCCACGATGGCGAAATGAAAATCACATTAGCCGATATTGAAGCTGCCCGCGAGCGAATTGCGGGGGTCGCCAATCGCACACCGATCGAGTATTCGGCAACGGCGAGCAAACGTATCGGCGTTGAGGCCTATTTTAAATTTGAAAATTTGCAACGGACAGGAAGTTTCAAAATTCGTGGCGCCCTTAACAAAATTTCGACTTTGACTGACTCCGAAAAAAAACGCGGCGTGATTGCCGCGTCGGCGGGCAACCATGCGCAAGGGGTTGCGCTCAGTGCGACGTTACTCCAAGTTTCGTCGACGATCGTGATGCCTAAAAACTCCTCTATTATCAAACAAGAGGCGACACGCAATTACGGGGCGCAGGTGGTTTTGCACGGTGATTTTTACGATGAAGCCTATCAGCATGCGCGCGAAATTGAAAAGAAAACGGGCGCTGTATTTATTCACGCTTTTGAAGATCCCCATATAATGGCGGGTCAAGGTACAATTGGTCTTGAAATCTTAGAAGACCTGCCGGATCTCGATTCTGTCGTCGTGGCAATCGGCGGCGGCGGAATGATTTCAGGAATTGCGACAGCCATTAAAGCAAAGCGGCCGACAGTAAAAGTGTTCGGCGCGGTTGCCGCCAATGCTCCCGCAATGGCTGAAATGTTTCGTGGCCAAACGCCGGTTGCGAGACCGACGTGTATGTCGATTGCCGACGGCATAGCCGTTAAAACTCCCAGTGAAACAATGTTTAAGAATTTTGTTAAACCACTTGTGGACGATATCGTGACAATTAGTGAAGACGACATC
>JAJYHS010000127.1 GCA_021784635.1 bacterium | reverse complement strand
GTATCGTCTCATCGTGCCGCCCTAACTGTCGAGCGCCTTCGCAAACACCACGAATGGCATCGTCACTTTTGCTATCGATTTTTAAAATTGCTCGAAATAAATCGTGCGCAAGACGATATTCGTGTTCGCGCATAAGCGCCCGCGCATTGACTATAGCTTCTGAGATATCGGCGCCCGAGCTTCGACTTAACTCAAACCGAGAGTCATTTTTATTTTTTTGCTCTAAAATAAATTCGGCATCGAATTCGGCCAGCGCCTGCTTTCGCAAATTTAGCGGCCGCGCCAAAAGCGAGGGCCGTGATAAATCCGAACTTTCGTCGACGACATCGAATGAAAAATTTTTTTGTGGTAAATCTGACTCTGGTCTAGTCATCTGGCGGGCTCCTTATTTAATGAAACAAGGAGCAACTTAAATGCCAGGTCTCAACCGCTTCTAATTTCAAGAAGAGAACGACTATCAGTCGATTTATTGACTAACCATACAGACTGGCCTGTCATCATTTTGTCGCTTAATTTTATACTTTTTCGCTCAGTCGCGATTTGTTGTTGCCGGAGTGATACGCGCCAATCGCTTTTTTTGCGCTGCGGACTTGAGTCAATTCCTTAATAATTTCAGATTTTGCTGTTTCGAGAACCGAAAGAATATTCAAATCCTGTTCTAATATTTGCGTAACGAGAATATTTTTATGCTCCAACGCTTCCATCACTGATTTCTTGAGTGCTAAATCAATCTTTGACTGATCGCCTTCTGTTTGATTTACCCGCTCCAACATTTCATCAAGCTTTCGGATGATGTCTAAAATCCCTTCGCGCGTTTTGTAAAATTCTTCAAGATCAGAAAAGTCATCGGCCTTGAACTTTTCGAGCGCCGACTCATTTAGCCGATAAAAATCTTCAAGATGCATATTCTTTTCTTCTAATATGTCTATTGATGAGTTCACCTTTGCTCCTTGGCTAAGCCGATTCACCCATTTTTCGTTCTGTTTTTAATTTTTCGATCGCCTGCGACCATCCATTATAAAGAATTTCCAGAATTCTAAGCGCGTCTTCGAGATGTTTAACCTTGCCCGAAATATTGGCCTGCACATATTGGTCGGCAATAGACATGTAGAGTTGTTCTAAATTTTTTCCGAGATTGGTGCTTATTTTATGATTAAGAGTATTGTTGAGCTCGCTAATGATGTCGTAAGCTCGACCTATGTAATACCCGCGATCAGAGATATTATTTGCTTCGCATGCTTGAATCGCTTGCTTTGTAAAGCGGATTGCCGCCTCAAACAAAAGCAGCAGGATTTTTTCACGGCTTGCCGTTTGAACAGACTGGTTTTTATATTTTTTATGTGCATCCTTCATTTACTAAGCGTCTCCATCTCTATTTTTATCGGCCCCCTTGCCGACATCTTTATGACTGAATGCTCATGCCGCTTAAATTCGGACCTTTGAAGGTCGCCGGCGCCATGGACGCGATCGACGATCCCTGTTGTTTCAACTGCCCCATTGTCTGTTCAAGCCGGGCGAACTTCTCACGAAGCATTTGCGCTTTCTGCGCAAGCAAACGCTGCTGTTGAGCAATATTTTGGTCCATTTGTGTAATTTCGTCTCTCAAGGATTGTTTTTTGTCTTCAATGGGACCATACCCCATAGCCGTCAGATTCATTACTGTCTGATGCAGCAAGGGCGCAAAGCCCGTAGTTACGCCATTACCCGCAAAGAAATCTTTTACGGCGTCAGGTGACTTGGCCAGTGCCGATTTGAATTTGTCTGCATTCAGCTTCAAAGTTCCACCTCTGGTGAAATGAATTCCAAGTTGCCAAAGATAATTTATTGGCCCGACGCCATACTGCGGTCGTTCGATGAGGTCAGTTAACTGGCTTTGGACTTCATTTAAAAGAAAATCGCCGCCCAACGTCTTAGAAGTGTCAGTGTACCGGTTCAAATGGTTTTGCGATTGTATGAAGCCTAGGACGTCATTCATCGACTTCACAAATGTCGTAATTTTTGCGCTGACTTTTGCGGCGTTGGCTTTAACGGTTAAATTAACCGTACGCCCCGGTGCCGCTTGAAGTAAGTTGAGCGTAACTCCGGGAATAACATCCGACACTGAGTTACTGTCGGTTTGAAATTTGAATCCATCAACTTTAATAATTCCGTTTTTTGCGGGCCGCTGTTTGTCGATGTAGATGTCACGATCGCCATCCAAAAAATAAAGCGTCGGATATCCAACCTTCTTGTCGCCACCCACGCCGTTTCCGGTAATCATTAACCTGAACGGATCTTTTGGGTTTGTATGGTCTTCGACGACGGACGCAGTAACCCCTATATCGGCGTTATTAATCGCATCCGCGGCACCCTGAAGCGTATCGTTTGAACTGTTGATATAAACACTCTTTTCACCTTTGGGAGTATTAAATCGAAAATACCCAGTGCCGATTTGTGTTTTATTTTTATCCGGGAACCCGTTTGTCAAAGCGGCCGCTCGTTGCGCAAGTTGGTCGACTTCGAGACTCCAACTTCCCTTTGGCGACGTCGAGTTTGCAGTTCCAGAAATGATCTTGGGGTCTGCGCTATCGAGTTCAATGTCATTGAATCCGGTAACTGACGCAAGGTCGCCGAGTGACCCGTCTACCTTATTCACCATATTTCCGAGATAGTTCACCAATTTTAAACGGGTTTCGACTTTGGCTTTTTTTGCTTCCATATTTTTGATGGGAATTTTTTCCGCCTTGATGAGATCATCAACTAAATTAGGCGGTAACCCTGTGTTAATTCCACCAAATGTAATCCGCAAAGTGCTTCTCCCCTATAACACTATTTTCAACGATTACGCGCAATTTCTGTGAGTCAATAATATGTCTTGCGACTAGTGGCGAGGCTGGTTTTAGATTGCTCGGTCGAAGATTTGACCGACTTGCTTGTTTTGGTCGTCAATAAGCGCTCTCATTTCCCATTCGACAATACGCCTGACAACATGGCCCGATTCGTCTTTGATTAAAAAGACGCGTAAATCCCCGGCTGGTTCGATTTCGATTTTGAGACCATTGGCTTTTAGGCCGGTTAAGTTATCTAAGTATTCACGAGCGCGTTTCATTTCTTCTTCATTAAGCGGATTTTTGTCAGGTTCTTGGTCGTGGTCCGAACGGCCATTTGGGTCTCGGTCCTCAGAGCTTGTATCGGTCACTACGCCACGAGAATTGTGCACTCGCTGTAAATCGACCGGTGTAATGGGATTCGAAATCGTCCGTATGTTCACGCTCATCTTATCGTCTCGGCCACTAGAACATTCCACGGACTTTTAGCAGGAATTGTGTAAAAAAATAAAAATACCCTGGGGCGTGGGGTTCCCCAGGGCGGGCTAAAGAGCGACGACTTGGCTGTTGATCCGTGGGCGACAGATCTGAACCTCGTCGCCCTACGTTTTATTCATTAATCAATTTCAGTGCGGCTTCATTGTTCGTATTAGCTTGAGCCAATGTAGAGATAGCCGCTTGTCGCAAAACCTCAGCAGAGGCAAGTTGCGAACTTTCGTAAGCGACATCAGCGTCTGCAATACGCGACCGCGCAGCCGACACATTTTCGTATTCTGTTTCAACGGAGCTGTTAACTGATTGTAAGCGGCTTTGCACAGCGCCAAAGTCAGCTCGCATTTTATTAATGCGGTTAAGGGCTTCATCCACAGATGAGAGCGTATCTCGCGCGCTATCTTTGTCTGCAACCGAAAGGCCGTCGATTCCCAGTGCCGAATTAGTTGCATCAGCAGAAACATTAGCTCGAATCTCATCATTATGACTATTATACGGTCCAACTTGAAACACCATTTGACCGGCGTCTCCGGTTAGTAGTCGTCTGTGTCCAAATCGCGTACTCATGGCGATTCGATTTGATTCTTTTGTCAATTGTTGAGCTTCAATATTTAAATATTTACGGTCGCGATCCGAAACCGTATCACTCGCAGCCTCGACAGCTAGCTCTCTTAATCTGATTAATATATTCGAAATTTGGTTGAGACCGCCTTCACCGATTTGAATCATCGATTGCGCGTTCGATGCGTTTTGTTTGGCCATCTTAAGGCTGCCGACTTGCGCGCCGAGTTCGGAACTGATCGCAAGTCCGGCCGGGTCGTCCGACGCGTGAACAATTCGGTTACCCGACGCCAATGATTCTTCGGCATGTTGCAACCGTTTTTGGTTGGAATACAAATGCCTTTGCGCATCTATCGCTGCTATGTTTGTATTAATTCGTAAGCCCATAAATTAGCCCTCCAACAGGTTTTATTTTTTTGTTGGAGGCAACCAACGTGCTCCAACTTATTCAGGTGACTCATCGACCAAGGTCCAGTTTTACTTTAGACCTTGGTCTAGGAATAAATTGGTGCGTTGCGTCTAGTTATTGTAATTAGACTAGAATGGCAGACGAAAATTTTTTATATATGCTTTGCGTCATCACTCGCCGATAAGGCTGAGCGCCGCTTTTGGGCCGGCATTGGCTTGGGCCAAAACAGCCACAGCAGCTTGATTTAATATCTGCGATTTTACGAGCTTACTTGTCGCCCGTGCGACATCGGTATCAGCAATAGTTGATCGCGCTGACTCTTCGTTTTCCTTTTGTACATCCAGATTATCTATCGCGTAATTCAGGCGACTTTGAACGGCGCCAAATCGCGCTCGTATATCGGCAACTTGATTGAGCGCCTCGTCGATAGACGAAAGCGCGTCTCGCGCGTCATCTTTTTCAGAAATGTCGAGGTCATCAATGCCGACTGCAGACGCCTGCGTATTGGCATCGGAGGTAAATTGAATTTGACTATTTCCTCCTGCGTCAGGACCAACCTGAAATAAATATTTATTATTTTCACCCGTTAGAAGACGTTTTGAACCAAACCGGGTTGCCCTTGCAATTTGGCTGAATTCTTGAATCAACTGTGTAAATTCGCGATTAGCATAACTGCGGTCTTTATCTGTCATCGTGTCACTGGCCGCCCCCACGGCAAGTTCACGAAGGCGAATTAGAATATTATTTTGCTCGTTCAATGCACCTTCGGCTGTTTGGGTAAGCGATTGC
The DNA here is from genome assembly GCA_021784635.1 of bacterium. Lineage (GTDB taxonomy): Bacteria > Bdellovibrionota > Bdellovibrionia > Bdellovibrionales > UBA1609 > RBG-16-40-8. Next base: position 1,733 of record JAJYHS010000127.1, on the reverse strand, counting down.
GCCATCCGCGCATTGAGACGGGCTTGATCAAGACTTTTGGTTTGTGCTAGCAGTTCGTTACTGATGGCATATTGAGCGGGATCACTATGCGCAGAATTCAAGCGAGAACCCGAGGCCAATTCACTAAGAGCGCTCTGAATTTGTTTTTGGTGATTAGCAATGCTTCGCCGTGCGATAAGCGACGAAATATTTGTATCTATTCTTAACGGCATACGGGCACCCTCCTACCAACGACCAAGTATTTGCCTCCCCAATTAGGCAAATTTAAGCCTAGTACCTGTGCCCACGGATTATCTCTTACGAACCTCTACTCATTTATCGGTGCGCCGCGTTATATCTTTAGACCTTTCTTGTGCCGAGCGTTAAGTGCTAGATCGCGCTGCCAAATATAGCGCGAAAGAGCCACTGATTTTAAACTTTTATTTCGTTGATTTCTCGATTTGAGATAATCTGCAAGCCGCACCAAAGTATCGCTCAAATCTTCAGTATGTTCCTTTGTTGAGTCGAGCGGATCTTGCTCGGTGGGATCAACCTCGCCTACGTCAATTGATGCTTCGTCGAGCGATTCCAAAACATTGTCGAGATCTTCGGCCGGTGGGCCCCCCAAGACATGTGGCTCAAGTTTAGACACACGCACACAAACCTCCGACGGACTCATCGGAAGTCTAGTGAAATATTTTAATGCTGCGCGTTATTATTTCTTGAAAAAGTCATTTAACTGTTCTGGTGTATCAATTTGATAAACCAGATTGTGTAAGTGCGTTTCAATTTGATCACGCTTAAGTGCAACGGCTTCAGCTCTTAGCCGGTTCGGAGTGTTCCGGTTTTCCCGCCAAGGTTTTGTGCTCTCTTTGTTGAACCATTCAAGTAGCAAATCAATTCCTTGATCTTGAGCCGCCGACAAGGTCAACACGGTAGCAGGATTTCGCTTTTCGCTCGATGCAAGTTGCGATTCAATTTCGTAACGAAGTGCTTCCGCTCCTGGCCGATCGCTTTTATTGACGACTATGGCATCCGCTATTTCGATGACGCCGGCCTTTAAAACTTGTATCGAATCCCCCGATTCGGGGACAAGCACCAGCACCACAGTGTCAGCCACATTCATTACGTCTAACTCGGTTTGACCCACTCCGACAGTTTCGATGATCGCAACATCAAACTGACAAGCGTCGAATACGCGCGCCATTAGATAGGCCTGCGCGGCTAACCCTCCGAGACTTCCTCTTGTTCCTAGAGAGCGTACAAAAATATTTTGATCATTCAGTAGTTGTGTGTACCGAATGCGGTCGCCCAAAACGGCTCCGTGAGATATCGGGCTTGTTGGGTCAATTGCCAACACTCCAACGCGCTTGTTCTCTTTTTTAAACCGCTCAAGAAGACGGCCAATAAGAGTTGATTTACCGGCGCCAGGCGGGCCGGTAATACCGATTCGAAAGGCCATATTTTTTGGCTCGCGCAGTTCAGGAATTTCAAATATTTTTGCCCCCGCCCGCTCGACGGCCGACAACAATTTTGCAACGGCAACAAAATTAGTACCCGAATTTGTAGCAGCTAACAGTTGGCGTAGATCGTCACTCACCACTTTTCTCCACAGTATGCTTCAACCTGTTGAAAATCTTAGGTTTTTTAAAGTGTGTTGTCCAACTGTCTCAATTTTAACCACCCACCATTTTTGCCCTTCGGTTAGGGGTAAAAACAACGTCAATGATTTCAATTAGTTAGCGATCCTGGCT
>JAJYHS010000162.1 GCA_021784635.1 bacterium | reverse complement strand
AGAATAAATCCCTCCCCGTCCTGCGGACGGTACTCCCTTTAGAAAAGGGAGAATAAAATGAATGAGAAAGGAGGAATATAAAAATATTATTTTATAATTGCTTTGCCAATAATATCCTGAAGTCCGACTAATCCGAATCGGGAACTGTCCAAAGTGCCGGCAGGTAAATTTCCTAAAATTAAATATGTTTCACCCCGCAAATACAGCGCGCTGTCGGCAAAAACGCTTTGCGGAAAGCGATAAACAAATTGCGAGACGTAATAATCGAGCGCGCCAAGCTGGCGCGCTTGGTAGGCGCGAACAACAGCCGAGTAAAGCGACTGCTCGTTTAGCGGACTCGGGAGCGGATATTTCTTGTCTATTTGAGCTTGTTCACGGTGGCGGGCATTTTCTAAAACTCTTGAAAAATTAAATCGCTCTTGTCGTTTTTCAAGACGCAAATGACGATAAAATAGTTGAGTCAAATTTACCGATGGTTGAACAGGCTTTTGAGCGCAACCAACGCTAAACGCAAGTCCGAGTAAGCCCAATAATGCAGCCTTCATAAATATCAGGTTAACCAAAGAACTCGCTTCTCGCAAAAGTTATCCACAGGTTTTGTGGAATGGTTGCGCCACTCGACCATGGACCTATTGTCAGACAACGGTTAGAGCGAATTGCATAAATTCTGCGCACAGGTAAGTGCATGAAACTAATTGATTTTTTTAGATCTTGCTGACCCCCTTAGTTTTTAGAAATTCACATTCTTAAACTGCTAGTTTCGGTTTCCGGACCGTTTCGGAAAAAATGAAATTTCCTGTCAGATTTTATTGTAGCTAACCGTTGGCAAGAAAAATGCTTCTGGGGCAAAACATGTGGAAAACGGTTTTAGCTGTAACCCTCGTACTTTTCTTTTCAAACACTTATTTGCACAATTTTTTAGCAGATACGGTTTGGCTTAGCCATCGCGTCTGCCTTGATCGATTTCAAACAACCGGCATAACTGCTCATTTTTATCGCACTGTTGTGTGCGCCGAACGAAGTGAAAATGGGTTCGGCAAAAATAGGACTGCTAATGCCGTCGTATTACTCATGGTCTCGTCATTACAAATTGTTTGGCTTGAAATTTTGCTATCGCTTTACATTCGCCGCCAATCGCTTGCGGGTTCCATTGTTATTCCTCTCGTGATCGTCTTGTATGCATTTGCCACAGGGTTGCGCCCGGTTGTCGTGCGTGCCGTTGCGCAATTATTAGTTGAGCGAACATCTCGCCGTGAAAAATGGGGATGGCCGCCCCTTTACTGTACAACCGTTGCGAGTCTTCTAACGCTCATGATGTTTCCTAACTTTGTATTAGCCGCCGGATTTCTAATCAGTTGGATTGCGGCGACTTGGGCAAGAATTGTTGCCAAATGGTCCCATCGCTATTGGTTTTTACTTCTTTTTATATATCCGGTCTTTTTCGGTTTTCCGTTCAGCCACTCGATTTCGCTTGGAGCACTTATTGGATGGCTCATTCGTCCGTTGCTGCTCGGAATTCTTATCCCGCCAAGTTTTCTTGTTTTTGTTTTTCCGATTCTTCATCGCGTCGTTGACCCGATTTGGCAGATTTATAACTGGACGATTTCAGCCCTGGCACGAAATTTCGGTCCCGTTGCACTTTCGCTTCACTCTTCATTGTTGTTTCTTTGGAGTTATCTCCTCATCAGCCTCGCATTTGGCCTCTGGATAACCCATTATCAGCGGCGCAGTGAAATCTGGAGTGACATCGTCCCATGCGAATTTTTTTGATATTTCTTAGCGCTTTTATTTTTTCCCGTTCGATCGCACCCGAGGTTCAACCGTTTGTTGTGATTTGGAATATCGGCCAAGGGCAATGGATCACAGTCGTCACTAATAATGTGTGCATTCATTTTGACATGGGCGGTGAGTGGCTGCCTAACTATGGCAATCGCCGAACGCCGCCGGTATTGAAGCTTTGTTCTGATAAATTAAATCGTGTTTACCTTTCTCATAGCGACATGGACCACATTAAATTTTTATCTTGGGGGATGGATCATTTACTCCAATTGTGTGATGCGGCTCCACCACTTGACCCGATGAACGCGCGAAAGCGCGCCCTCATCGCGAAAGTTCCACGCTGTCATTCCCCGTTACCCACACGTGAAGTTAAAGTAGTTGAAATCACCCCGCGGTTTAAAACTCATGAATTTAGCGGGCACAACGATTTCAGCCGGATATTTGTTATTTACGGTCCTTATCGCGCCATACTGATACCTGGCGATAGCGAGGCGCACGCAGAAGCCGTTTGGTCAAAGCGCTTGTACAATTTGCCACCGGTTCAAATTTTGGTGGCTGGCCATCACGGGAGCAAAACAAGCACAAGTGAAACCTTGTTACGAGCCCTGCCTAATTTACAAATTGCCGTCGCCTCGGCAAGAAAGGCACGCTACGGTCATCCCGACCCAATTGTCGTCGCCCGATTGCGTGCCGATGGCGTGCCCCTTTTGCGCACCGAAATTTGGGGCAATATCGCCTTACAGTTATAACTAGATTTTAAAGGGCCGATACTCCATGCCAAGATCGCGCGCCACGGGTTCGTATGCGACATAACCGTTGTACACATTGAGCCCAAGGTACAAAGCGCGATCTTTTTTTACAGCCTCTTCAACTCCGTAGCGAGCGAGCATGGAACAATACTTATAAGTCGCGTTGTTGAGTGCGTAAGTCGATGTCCTCGCAACTGCGCCGGGCATATTGGGTACCGCGTAGTGGATCACGCCATCAACTTCGTAAGTCGGCTGCATGTGTGACGTCGGCTTACATGTTTCAATGCAACCACCTTGATCAACCGCGACGTCAACAATCACGCTCCCCGGCATCATGCGCGAAACCATTTCTTTGGTAACCAAGCGCGGAGCGCGATGACCCGTAACTAAAACGGCTCCGACTACAAGATGTGACTGAGAAATTGCTTCTTCAATATTATGCGCATTCGAATAAAGCGTTTGGATACGTCCTTGAAATACGTCATCCAAATATTCGAGACGCTTATGATTGACGTCGAGAATCGTGACGTTAGCACCTAAACCAACCGCCATTTTGGCAGCGTTTATTCCCACAACTCCACCACCGAGAACGGTAACTTGCGCGCGCTCAACACCTGTCACGCCGCCGAGAAGCACGCCCATTCCGCCGCGATCTTTTTGTAAATACGTCGCGCCGATTTGTGTCGCCATCCGTCCGGCAACTTCGCTCATCGGAGTTAGAAGCGGCAGCGAGCCATCTTCAAGTTGAATCGTTTCATAGGCTATGGCTTTAACTTTACGATCGCAAAGTGCTTTCGTGAGTTTGGGCTCGGGCGCTAAGTGCAAATAAGTGTAGAGCACCAAATTTTCATGCATAAGATTATACTCTTCAGGGAGCGGCTCTTTCACTTTAACTATCATTTGAGCTTCGGCCCAAACATCTTTGGCCGATGGCAAAATCTTCGCGCCCGCCTTTTCATACGAGTCATTTGAAATATGACTCCCGACGCCGGCATCTTTTTCGATGTAAACGGTATGACCTTCAATAATAAGCTGACGAACCGAAGCGTCTGTGAGCCCAACTCGGTTTTCACCAATTTTTATTTCTTTAGGTACTCCAATGATCATTTTAATTTCTCCCGCCCGCAGGCTGGCCTGATTTTCTATTGGCAGCGGGAGATACTAGGCCCAAAGATATTGTACTTCAAGCGGATTTTCTGGCAGGTCCGCGCCAAGTTCAATGACGCGAAAACTATCGTTTGATTCCAGAATTTTTCGAACAAGACGGTTCATCAAATCATGACCCGCCTTATAAAGGACAACATGACCCATCAACGGCAACCCAAGCGTCACCAGATCGCCCAGCGCATCGAGAACTTTGTGACGCACAAATTCGTCCGGAAAACGCAAACCTTCAGGATTTAAAATTTCGTCAGTATCTAAAACTATGGCGTTTTCCATACTGCCGCCACGAGCTAAACCTTTGGCGCGCAAGGCTTCAACTTCTCGGAGAAACCCAAATGTACGCGCGGGTGCCACATTGCGACTAAACGACTGCTCGTTAATGTCGATATCGAGGGATTGGCGGCCGATCTTGGGGTGCGGGAATTCAATAGTGGCTGAAATTCGAAGACCATTGTAGGGAGCAACATAGGCGTATTTATTGTCATCGCCAAAATAGATATTTTGATTGATGTAAATGTATTTACGCGGCTGTTCTTGTTCAACCATTCCGGCGCTAACAAGCGCATCCAAAAATATTTTGGCGCTGCCGTCACCAATAGGAATTTCCGGCCCGTCGAGTTCAATGATTAAATTGTCTATTCGAAACGCCGCGAGAGTCGATAAACAATGCTCGACAGTCGATACTGAAAAATGATCGCCACCTAATGTTGTGGCTAATTGAGTAGCGCGCACATGATCGGCTTTAGCGGCCAAAGCCGGCCGCCCCGGCAAGTCCGCACGCACGAAATAAACTCCCGTATTAACGGGCGCTGGACAAAAGGTCAGCTTTGTCGGCTGACCTGTATGCAGACCTATTCCGATGACTTCGACACGGTTGCGTATCGTTCGTTGTAAAAACATGTATTTACTCATTTATACAAATTTAATGCCAATGGCAAAGCATCGCTAAAGCATGCATTTAAGGTGGGTAGGAGCTCTAAAACACATATTTGATACCAATTGCATGTGGCTGAAAAACAACACGTGTGTGACGATCGCAACACGCTCATCATTTTCTTTTTGTAATCCGGTTTATTGGCGCGCTCGCAATCTAAAAATGGCATTTTCAACCTACTTAAAAAATAGCGGGAGGGGTGAAGGCAGGTGAATCGTGGGAGCAATATCAGGACTAAATCGCATCGCAATTGCGCTTTTAATTAGCGTGGTGGCACCGGCGGGGTTTTCAGCGTCTCCGATCGGTCACTTCGGCGACGATTGCGATGAACTATTATCGAACTTCGCAACTCTCGACACATCCGTCGAAAGGCCCTTGACTAAGATTTTTAGAGATCACGCCTTTGAACTTGTTTCTCCCGACTCAAAAGAGGTGTCGGAACTGAAACTTTCACATTTTTATACTCTCCTTCGAAATGAGATCCTGACAGAAGCACTCCCCTCAAAGCAACTCTACAACTGGATTTTAACTGAAAAAAAAATGGGGGACCAGGTTCGAGACGGGTCGCTGCCAGCTGACAATACAGTTAAAATTTTGCGCCATACTCTGCAAGCGCTAGTAGTGACCGCCGTTGCGTCGGATCTCATCCCAATTGTCGAAGACATTGAGACGGAATACAAAATGGTATTTGCATCGCTGGTTATTTCGCAACGGGCGCCGCCGGCTAAGTGGAAGGTAAATTTAAAAGCAATTACCGACTCGTCGTCACGCGATTTTATTCGCCATAGCCCTCTCACCCAATATCGACTTTTTCATTTTCTACAAAAGGGCCCGTATTTGGGCCGAGTTGAAGTTCTGTATCGCGAGCTCTCAACTCTGCAGATCCGTGCCGCGCAAGAAATTCAGGCTCAAAAGCGGCCCGTTGACCCGCGCGTTCAGCCGTTTGTAGATAAGGTTTTAGGGCGTCACGCAGATTTGGCGGCACTAAGAAAACCGTGGTGGCGCTGATTTTTCTATTTGTTCGTCAGTTTCTAAATGTTCGCTCGCACGGCGAGTGATGATTCGGCCGCGGGGTGTTTTTTGCAACAAGCCTTCTTGAATCAAAAATGGCTCATAAACTTCTTCAATTGTATCGGTCTCTTCGCTCAGAGCTGAGGATAAAGTTTCAATGCCAACTGGTCCGCCGCCGAACTTTTCAAGTATTAACAGCAGAATTTTTCGGTCCATTTGATCAAGACCCAACCGGTCAACCTCTAATTCGTCCAATGCATAGCGGGCGAGTTCCGTTGTTATCACGCCGTCGCCACGAACGTCGGCATAATCCCGCACGCGCCGAAGTAGCCGGTTGGCAATTCTCGGAGTACCACGACTGCGGCGCGCGATCTCTTCAGCTCCGTCGGAGTGAATTGAGATATTCAACAACCGCGCTGAACGCTCGAGAATTGCCACAAGGGCGCTGCGATCGTAAAAATTGAGCCGCTCCAAAATGCCGAAGCGGTCACGAAACGGCGCCTTTAGCAAACCGGCCCGAGTGGTCGCCCCTATTAATGTAAATGGTGCCAGTTGAAATCGCATCGTACGTGCGCCGAGACCTTCACCGGTTACAAGATCGAGAGCAAAGTCTTCCATCGCGCTATAGAGATATTCTTCAACATCCTTCGACAGCCGATGAATTTCGTCGATAAACAAAACCGAGTTGGGGCGCAAACTTGTGAGTATGGCCGCGATGTCACCTTTCTTTGCAATTGCGGGCCCCGACGTGATTTTGAGTTCAACCCCCATATGGTGGGCAATGATATGGGCGAGTGTCGTTTTACCAAGACCGGGTGGGCCGCACAGTAGAGTATGGTCGAGTGGCTCTTGGCGGGAGCGAGCCGCTTGCACAAACACTTGAAGTTTATCTTTTACTTTCTCTTGACCTGGAAATTCCGAAAATTGTTTTGGTCGCAAACTTTGATCTAAATGTTTGTCGGTTTCAATCTTTTCACCCGTCGTGAGACGCGCGGCCGTTACGTTTTCCGTTGTCTTTTCTATTGCGTTTTCCATAACATTATCCTTTTCAACAGTTCGAAAGACTCGTCAGCCCCATTTTCACGCCTTCGTTGAAATCCGTCGACGGATCCATCTTATCCACGGTTTTTTCGACCTCAGACAATTTAAACCCGAGATTC
>JAJYHS010000045.1 GCA_021784635.1 bacterium | reverse complement strand
ACTGTTTAGCAGTGGCATTTATATAAAAGAGTAGCAACCGCTCTACCGTTGAGTGCTAAGTTCACGAAAAGTGCCAGCGCAAACCCGTGATAATGCGAGAAAAATTTTCACAAAAAGCTCAAATTTTCATCCAAATGAACTTCTGATTTTAGATTTTCGCAGCCGTCGAGTATAAATAGTAAAACAATTCAAACGGGGAAGGCCGATGAGCACAAAGACAAAGAAGCGCCGATTGGCGGTTCTTTTATCGATTGTACTACTGTTTAGCCAAACCTCCTTTGCCAGTAACGAATTTAGCGCGCCAGCTCAGCAAAGTAACAATTCACCGGTTACGAGCCAGCCCGAACCGGGCCGATTTGAACCAAATGTCGAGACGAACAACAATGCTCCTACGGTGCTGCCGCCGGTTGAGCAGACGGATGCGGCACGCGCATATTTGGAAAACAACGAAGAAGTATTTGGTCAAATTATTACTTTGGCCAGTAAGCTTGAAGACAAGAAAAATGAGCTTTTAAAGGAGCGTGGCGAACAATTCGTTTCAAATATGATCGGCGACGCGAATCTGATTTATAAAGAGCCGGGCGTAGGCAAAGCGGATTACCGGATAATAAAAGGGGATAAGGGCGCTCCCGATACAGTCATTACTCGCGTGGTGCTCGATAAAACAGAAAAAGCTTATTTGTTAATCAATCAGAACCAAATGCCGACGGGATTTTATTTTCGAAAATATCTCGCGGGGCTTCTTATTGAAGCCGGTTATCGTCCGCAGCGTGATGCCAGTGGCCATGCCCGAACTAATATTTTCGGCCGGCCGAAAATGCGTTACGGGCGCAATACCGACGTGCTTGTATTTAACGACAACATTTTGGCCGACGCACATTTGCGCAAAAAACCAACTCCCGCAAACTGGAATTGGTGGCGAGAATACTTTTGGTCAAAGTACGACCGGCCAACGAAGGCCACTCTAACGGCCGGTTTTGTATTTGGTGCGTTGCCTCACACCATTGTGAATGCGGCAATGGCCCACCTTCTGCATGTTTCGTATTGGTCAGCCGGCTGGAATTTTGCATATTCAATGTTTATCGGTGCCTACATTTCGACTTACAAGGCGTGGACGAATTCGGGCGAGAGGCCGAGTGTACGAGTTCTCAAACTAATGGCTAATGCCATGGTTTACGCGACGGTTCTTGTGATGATGATGAAACCGGGTTCAATGCACCAAAAATTAGCGGCTGTCAGTTTTGTCAGTTTAGCGAGTATTTTGGCAAACGTGGCCATGAACAGTGTGGCGAGAAACAAATGGAACCAGATTTCAAAAATCGGCGATGAAGCTCGAGCCAATTCCGGTTTATGGACGATTCCTTTCACGAACATAAAAACGTGGTGGAAGCGCTCCCATGTGAATAATCAACTGCTCTATTTGATCCCGTGGACTATTAATCTTGTCGGAATTTTCATTTTAGGAGCTACTAAAATGTTTCAAGTTCCGCATACGGGCATAACGGTTCCGGTTTTGCAATTTGCCGGCATGCCAATCGCGATGATTTGGTCGGCCCTATATGCTCGAAGTATCGCGCGTCGGGCTAAATACGATCCGGCGCTTTTGGAGCATTATAAAGATCTCAACAAAATGGCTCTGCAGTATGAGCGCGACGTGAACCGTTGGGTGCCGCTACATCTGCAAATCGGCGCGAATATGGCGGTGCGATCGGCATGGCACAAAGTTCGACCGACCGCGCGCGCAGTTGGCCGCGTGACTCGACGAGCGTTTCGTCGCTGCGCTGACATATTGACAAATTGATCCATTGTCGTTCAGTGTGATAGTCGCCACACACAACGAAAGGGTACAACAATGAAATCGTTCGCGCTTGCAATATTGGCTGTAACGTCGCTCGCATTTATTCCGGCATCGTCATTCGCTTTAACGAAAACCAAAACCCACAAACAGAAAGTGAAAAAAATGGCTGAACCCGTTGTGATTATGGATACCTCCTTGGGCAAAATCGAAATCGAGTTAAACGAAGCCAAGGCTCCCATAACAGTGAAGAATTTTTTGGAATATGTTAACTCAGGGTTCTACGATGGCACGATTTTTCATCGCGTGATCAAAGGTTTCATGATTCAGGGCGGGGGTTACGATGAGCATATGCACCTTAAAAAGACGCGTGCAGCGATTAAAAACGAAGCCACTAACGGTTTGAAAAACGAAAAATATACTATCGCCATGGCGCGGACGAGCGTAGTTAACAGCGCGACGGCGCAGTTTTTCATCAATACCGCTGACAACGCGTTTCTCAACCACAAGTCAGATGATCCGCAGGGATACGGGTACGCTGTTTTTGGCAAAGTCATTGAGGGGCAAAACGTCGTTGATAAAATTGAGTCAGTGAAAACCAAATCGCTACCAGACGGTATGGAAAACGTGCCAGTCACTCCTGTAGTCATTCACTGGATCAAACTGAAAAAGTAAGTTTTTACTTTGCGTGTATTCGAAAAATAAGTTATCAGCCTAACTCCATGCTTTGTTTTTGACAGAGGGTAATTGGGGGCTTGGTCGGGGCGTGATCAACTTTAAAATTCGTCGTCTTTTAAGTGTCGGCCTTGCCGCGACTCTATTCTTCGGTTCTGCTTGCGGCTGGGCGATTCAATTACCTCCTGGGCGAGTGGTACGCGAGCGCACAAATGCGCTGCCCATCGATTCAACAAATTCACCTTTGCCGCCCGAACCGACCCTGGTTTTGGGCACGGTTGTCAAAGATCAAACTGTTGACCAAGTTGCACGCGATGTATTGCAAGTTGACCCGACCGCTACAGTCCTCGTCGACGAAGGCAATAAAGAGCCGGTAAACAAATCGGTAGCCGGCAACGATAACGCTGAAATCAAACTGCAAAAAGCGGATACACTCAATTCCATTTTGATTTATATGCAATTTGGCTGGGAGACGGGCGTCTACCTCGTCTCGTCGCGATTTTCGTGGCTTCAGACGGCGTCGCTATTTCTTTTTGATACAGTTTATACAAGCCAAATGGATTTGAAATTGGGCCGATGGACGCGGCTTATGCAAATCGTCGAAAGGCCGATTGCGAAAGGGCTCAAAGTCACAAAAATCTCACCTTCAAAAGTGCAAAAGATCAGCCGGTTTCTCGCTCACGGAGCATTGGTTTACGTCGTCTACGGATTGATGCAGGTACTGTCGGATTTGCCGAGCTGGCACATGGGCTTTGTCGGCGTTGCCGCTCAACTTAATATTTTACGTAAAGGCGGTTTCGGTTTTCTGAGCAGCGCGGGTTGGACAATGCTTGAGCGCAAGTGGGATCCGCTAAACGAAAAAGATCGTCCCATTAGCCGTCAGGCCTTCACTGTATTCGATTCGGTTCGCAGTATGATCACGGGTATTTTCATACCATTTTTAATTTCGACCGGTAATTCTGTTGGGGCGGGCCAATTTGCGCTCCACAATTTGCCGTTTCTTATTTCAGGCGCAATGGGGACAGTGTTTTATTTTTGGGGTGATCGAATTTTGTCGCGCTATCCACAGATTGGCGCGTCTCTCGAACGATTTCAAAAACTCACCGAACGAATTAATAATAGACTCACGGTCGCGCGCAATAAAGCCATACAGAAATTGCAGCGCTCACGGCGTTGTTCCGCCATTCTGGCCGGTCGCAAGCGAAGCTAAGTCAGCGCGGCAAAAGCAAAGCATAGTGCGCCTAAAGCCCAGTTCTGTTGAGAATCATAACACTGATCAATATTTTTACGAATTAAGCCTGCAGCCGTGTCGTTGAATGGTATTGGCGAGCATCCGATTTGCATAATTAGAAGAATGGGGAAAGTCTCGGGGATTCTCAAATTAATACATCTCAAAATGAGAGGCAAAAATGAGACGAAATATTGCGCGTTTTGCTACCTTAGTTGGCATCTTTGCGTTGATCACAATGTTCAACAATTGCAGCGGTTTTTCTGGAATAAACAGTAGCCCATCGTCGCAAGCCTCGAGTGCATCCACCTCGCCGAGCGGACCGAATAGTTCGAATGCGCCGAGCGGACCAAGCGGTTACGATTACCCCTCAACCGGGATTCAAATGAATAATATGCCCGGAATCTGGATGGCGTATCCGGGCGATGCCCGACCGATTCTTGATTGTCAAAATAAGGGGACGTGCATCGGCCTCAGCGGTAATGTTCAGTCCCCGGCGCTATTTCAGGGGTTTGATATTACGAATAGCTCCTTTAAATTCTTTTGGTTGGATGGGGACAAAAGCCCGGTCACTTGGCGCAACAATATTATGCACGGAATAACCGTCACGAATCCGAACGACGCTTACGAAAACCCGGCCTTTATTTTTACGCAGGACTATACGGGTGGAACGACCCCGGTCTATCAACATCTCATTCTTCAAAACAATCAGGTTTATGACCTTAACAATTATAACCACGACATCCACATTTCGCCGGCGACATTCTATGACGTGAGCCATTCGCTTGAAGAAGACAACGTGATCCACGACATTTACGACGGGACATGCATCGAAGACAAGGACGATGGTTGGTACAACACCTATCGTAATAATGTTTGTTACAATGTCGATGGCGGCAGCGGAATCGGTCTCTATAGTCAATATAGTCAGGGCCAAATCGAAATTGAAAATAATTTGTTAATCGGTAACTCAAACGGCCGCAACTTGATCGATGTCGGCTCTCAACCCGGCTATATTCGCAACATTTACATTCACAACAATACATTGGTAAATGGCTTTATCGGGTTTGGTAACCCAATTTACAATCAAAGTGCCGGCACTTACGTTATCGCCCACAATCTATTTTACGATGACAGTACAACGGCGCCGCTTGAGTTTTACGGTGTTAACGGTTCGTTTGATCCGTCGACAATCGGACAACCTTCCTGCGTCGGAACAGCAACTCAATGTCCGCCAATTACAGCGTCGCAAGCCTATGTTTCGAGTTTATTGACGGGTAACGAAGCATTATTCAAAGACAACTGGTACTGGAGCCCCGATTCAACTCAAAAAATGATGACGTGGTCGTGGCAGCAATACGGTTTAAACCTATCTCAGTGGCAAAACTTGGGATTCGACTCCGCCGGCGGCTTTTTCTTCACACAACAACCGTCCTTCTTAGCGACCGGAGCCTATTCGTCTTCAAACGATTATTCTTTGGCGCCCACTGATCCCAACTATAGTGTTTATGGTAAAGATTCTACGCCAAGCGCGAATACGACTTCATATACGGGGTGGGCCCTGCAATTTATCGGAATTGACTTAACAACAGCTTATCCTGGTATCCAATACTACAGCCGGCTCGCGGTCGTCGGCGGATTATATCCGTACACTTTTAAACTTTTGACCGCTCCGACAGGAATGCAAATTCAACCACGCACCGGTGAAATTACATGGACCCCAACTCAAGACAACACTACGGTTAACGTCGACGTGCAAGTTACGGATAGCGCCGGTACCACGGCGACACATTCGTTCACAATTCAGGTCACGAAGAATAATTTCTATTTTATCGACGCAGTTAATGGGAGCGACTCAAATCCCGGCACTTTGCAAGCGCCATTTCGAACATTGCTCGGGGTGCAACAAAAAGGCTTACCTGCAACGGCAACACTCTATTTTAGGGGCGGGCCGTAACGGCACTAGAATGCGGGTGTGATCTTTACGCAACAATAACCTAAGGATCTGCCTTATTTTTGAAATTAGATGATTTGCAGCTAGACAAATTGAAATTTATTGCGGGATGATCTCGACTAAGGACGCACACGAAGTGCAAGGGAGGGGTCATGCGCAACGTGAAAGTAGGGGTCTATCAACTTGCAGTCATATTCATCGCAAGTTTTAGCATTATAGGAATTTCGAATAACAGTTGGGCTTGGGGCAATATGGGCCACGAAGCCATCGCAAAGATCGCTGAAGAGAACATGACTCCAGCGGCCCTTGCGCAAGTTCACGCGATACTCGGTAATATGACAATGGAGCAAGCCGCCGAGTGGCCAGATCAGATCAAGCACCAATCGGGATGGCGGCACACGGCTCCGTACCATTTTGCCAATATTAAACTCGGGCAATCGTATTTCTCGCAATATAGCCGGCCTGGTTTTTTGCAACGAGGGGACGTCATTCGGGCGTTAGTGAAGTCCGAAGATATTTTGCGAAATAGCTCAGCAACCGCGATTCAGAAAAAATATGCGCTCTGCTTTTTAGAACATTTCGAGGGTGATTTGCAGCAACCTCTCCACGAAGCAAACCGAGAGCGAGGCGGCAATGAAATTAAAATTACATTCTTCGGCCGCAATACCAATCTTCATGCCATTTGGGATTTCGGTATGTTCAACGAAGCGGTTTGGGGGCAACCGCGATCGCCTAATGGTTACCAAAACATTGGTCCTCAAGACATAGATCGATTTGTCAGCGTGTTACCGACGCCTACGGCCGCGCAAATCGCAAACTGGCAAAATTCGTATATCATGGATTGGTCAAGAGACGCCCGTTCAAAAGTGGCGTCGATCTATCAAGACTGGAACGGCGATAGCCAGGCTTACTATAGCGAATATGTTCCATATGCTGAAAATGCGATTGTAAAAGCTGGTTATCGGCTGGCTGCGTATCTCGATGCGGTTATGACCAATCAGCCCTTTCAAGCGCAAAAGGCGCAAGCTTTGCGCCAAGAAATCTTGGCTCACATGGGCGGCACCGATCAATATCCAATCCTTCTCGGACCATCAAATGGCGCATCGGTTGGCAATGGCGGCTCACACCGTTGGGGCCATGGCGGCTCACACC
>JAJYHS010000268.1 GCA_021784635.1 bacterium | reverse complement strand
TTCAGGAACTCAGGCGCTCACCGAGCACGAGTTAAATGTCGAGATAGAAAACATGGCGTCGAGCCTTGGGGGTTTTGGCGGACGAAACACGGTCGGACTATCAGCCACCATGCTTAAACCATATTTTTCTCGCGTCGTTGAAGTTTTAAGCGAGGTGTTTATAGATCCGCGTCTGCCCGAAGATGCGATAGATCGCGAAAAAATTCTGATGAAAGAGCAGCTAAAGACAAGAAACGATAAACCATCCCAAAAATGTTTACTCGCGTTCATGCGCCTGATGTTTGACGGACATCCATACGCGCGCGACCCAATTGGCGAAAACGCCGATGTTGAGCGGCTCTCACGCGCGCCAATCGCCCGTTATCTTGCCGGTTTAAAAAATCCCGCGAATTTAGTTATTTCGGCAGTAGGCGACCTCGATCTCCAAAGCTTTGCAAAGCATCTCGAAGAGGAGTTAAAAATTTTTTCAGGAGAAAGCGTATCCGATCAAGATCTGGAAATGCCCGATCTTTTGACAAACAAGCATGAGTATTCATTTTTAGATCGAGAGCAAAGTCATATCGCTATCGGCTATCGTGGCCTGACATTTGAAGATCAAAATCGCCATTCGCTTGAGGTAATGCAGGCGCTCTTGTCCGGTCAGGGGGGGCGACTTTTTGTTGAACTACGGGATAAAAAGTCACTTGCCTACACGGTTTCGCCCATACGCATGGATGGAATGGAGCCAGGCTACTTCGGAGCATATATTGGCTGTTCTCCAGAAAAGGGGCCGCTCGCAGTTAAAATGATCATTGAGAATTTTCAGCGCCTAACGGAAGAAAAGGTCAATGCACGTGAACTTGAGCGGGCGAAACGATATGTTTTGGGGCGGCATGATATTTCTCGACAACACACGGGAGCAGTTGCGGACGCGTTTTTATTTGATGAACTTTACGGTTTACAGTTTGACGAATCAGAACATTTTTCTGAACGTATTCAGTCAGTTGATGCTGAGTCGATCCAAAAGCTTGCGCGCAAGATTTTTTCTAAACCCTTTGTATTGTCGGTTGTTGGGCGAAAAGATGTTTCAATTTGAGACAAAATCCCGCCTAATGTCGAGCCAGAATGGGCCATTTAGGCGTAGAAACTGAAATTTTTTGAATAAAGTTGTACAATAAGTGCTGGAGCCCTCTACTTTAGGGGGCTTGGGGCCGTGTTATGGGGCAAAATGACAAAGACGCAAAATTGAATTTACTACTGGACGCGCGCACCTACTTTAACGAAATGGTCGTTGAAGCGCTCGAAAAATGTCGAATCGAAACGACCCCTTATGCGCAACAGTATCTCGTAGAGCTTCTTGACTCCTATGTAAGCAATAGAAGCGTCATGTTGAATTCGACGCTGGCCGAGCAGCTCTTACGCGCTAATCAGTCTGAAAAATTGGTTCGTCGCGAGATGCTAAAGCGGCTCGGCGACACAAGCCTCTACGTGAGTGGCTTTTTCGGCGATTCATTCAAGCGTAAAATTATCGATCTCGACTACTACGCGGATATGGGCGGGATTGCTTATCATCAGCTGGCAAGCGAGTTTGACTCGGATATCCAAACCCCCGTCTATCGAGAATTTGCATCACGATTCCTAGAATTTGTTGATCTTCTGACGTACATCAGCCAAAACTCTTTTGTGCAATCCAACCAAGACCTTCTTCGCCTCTACGAGCGGTACGTAAAAACGGGCTCGGAGCTTGCCAAAGAGCAACTTTTAGAAAACGGGCTGTTAAATTCCGACCAGGCGAAAAAGGCCACTAATCAGTAAGTTTGAGATTGCACGGTTCAATGCGAGGAGTATTTGTCCGTGAGTTTCACTGAACTTTTGATATTGGCCGTCATTGGCCTTGTGGTTTTGGGCCCCGAAGAGTTGCCGGTTGTCGCGCGCAAGGTGGCAAAATACGTTAACGAGATAAGAAAAGTTAAAGACGAAATTTTAGGGCCGTTAAACGATGTTCGTAGTTCCGCCACGTCTTTTATAAATGAAACACGAGAGCTAATGACCAAAGATCTTTCGGAGCTTGTGAGGCTTCGCGATCAACTCAATCAAGAAATTGCTAAGCGGCAAAGCGCGCCAGCCCAAACAAGTGTTGCCGACAAGGCAAACCCAACCGAACCAATTATCGAACCAACAATAGCGGAGGCGCCAGATCCTCGAACGCTTGGCACTCCGCCCATGGAATCACCCGAAAACACAGTTTCGCGCTCAGCCGAAGCAATAGAAACCCCAGCTCCAGAAAAACCGACCGATGGAAAATCCTAAAGCCCAATCGTTCATTGAACATTTCGAAGACTTAAGGCGTTGTATTATGCGCTCACTTTGGATCATCCTTATAGGCTTTTTAATCTCGCTGTATTTTGGTGATCAAATTTTTGCGGTTATACGCCAACCGATTTTGCCATATCTTCCGCAAGGCGGCCTTGTCTTTACTCATCCGACAGAGAAATTTCTCGCTTATTTGAAAGTCAGTTTTTTAAGCGGCGCTATTATTACCTGCCCCTTTTGGCTCTATCAAGTTTGGTGGTTTATCGCTCCCGGCCTATACAAACACGAAAAAAAAATGGCGTTAAAGTTCATATTTTTTGGATCGCTTTTATTCATATCTGGTGTGGTGTTTGTATATAAAGTTATTTATCCGTTTGCTTTTAAATACCTACTCACCTTTGGCAGTGGTGTCGATAAGCCAATGATTACAATTCGCGAGTACCTGTCGTTTTTTATCTTAACAACAGTGATGTTTGGCATGGCTTTTGAAATGCCCCTTATTTTAGTTGTTCTCGCGATGCTTGGGATTATCGATGGCAAAATTCTAAAAGACAGATGGCGAACGGCCGTATTCATATTGGCGATAGTGGCGGCGACATTTGCGCCGCCCGATGCAGTAAGTATGATGGCGCTCCTTTTGCCGCTTCTTCTACTATATGGAATTTCAATTATTGCTGTTGATCGCGTGGCAAAAAAACGCGCGAACACCTAAAGCGGATAAAGACATTTTATAATTTTACATTCTCACGATAGGCGCCGAAAATTTTTCGAAGCTCATCGCTGATCTCGCCAAGTGTGACATTGGCTTCGACCGCATCAACAAAACGAGGAATCAAATTTTCGTCAGATGTGGCGGCGGTGCGAATTTTTTCCAAATGCATGCTCACCGCGCGCGCATCACGACGCCCCTTAAATGCCTTTAGGCGCCCAATTTGATCACGGGCGATACTCTCGGATATTTTAAGCGTCTCAATCGGCGTGGGCTCTTGACCAATAAAATCGTTTACTCCCACGATGATTTCTTGTTTAGCATCAACGTCTTTTTGATATTGATAGGCAGAGGTTTGAATTTCGCCCTGAATGTATCCCGATTCTATGCAGGCAATAACTCCCCCGAGCGCATCAATGCGTTCGATATAACCGTAGGCGCGCTTTTCAAGCTCGTCGGTTAGCGCTTCAACGTAGGGGGATCCTCCGAGGGGATCAATAACATCGGCAACTCCAGATTCGTGGGCGATAATTTGTTGAGTTCGAACGGCAATTGTTGCCGCCCGCTCAGTCGGCAGACCTAAGGCCTCGTCCATCGAGTTCGTGTGGAGCGACTGTGTTCCCCCTAAAACGGCAGCGAGCGCTTGAAGTGTCACGCGCACGATGTTGTTTTCCGGCTGTTGTGCTGTGAGCGTCACTCCAGCTGTTTGCGTGTGAAAGCGAAGTTTTAATGCGCGCTCGTCTTTTACATTAAAACGATTGCGCATAATATTTGCCCACATTCTTCTTGCCGCGCGAAATTTCGCAACTTCTTCGAAAAAATTATTGTGTACGTTAAAAAAGAAACTCAGTCGCCCGGCAAAATCATCCACATTAAGCCCGCGATCGATCGCGGCCTGCACGTATGTGATTGCATTTGCCAGAGTAAACGCAAGTTCTTGTACGGCGGTGGCTCCGGCTTCGCGTATATGATAGCCGGAAATGCTGATTGTATTCCATTTTGGGACGTTAAGAGCGCAGTAAGAAAAAATGTCGGTTATGATGCGAAGACTTGGTTTTGGCGGATAAATATAAGTGCCGCGCGCGATGTACTCTTTAAGAGGGTCGTTTTGAATTGTGCCGCGAAGGTCTTTAGCCGAAATCCCGCGGCGTTTGGCGACCGCAATGTAAAGCGCAAGCAAAATTCCCGCAGTTGAGTTAATCGTCATTGATGTCGAGATATTTTCAAGGGGCAACTTGTCGAGGAGAATTTCCATGTCTTCAATAGTAGAAATGGCAACGCCCACTTTGCCCACTTCGCCGCTGGACATGACATGGTCGGAGTCGTAGCCCATTTGCGTTGGTAAATCGAAAGCGACGCTTAATCCAGTTGTTCCGTTTTTTAATAGATGATGATAGCGGCGATTACTCTCTTTGGCTGAACCAAATCCCGCATATTGTCGCATAGTCCAGAGCTGCCCACGGTACATCGTTTCTTGCACTCCGCGCGTATAGGGGAATTGACCCGGGCGCCCAAGTCTTTCACACGCACTTTTTGTGCACTCATTTTCGTAAATGTTATTAAGCTCAATGTGGCTTGAATTAAAAAACTTTTCTTTTCTCATGGGTTAGGTTTTTGCACATGACGAGCAAAGTGTCATTGTTCACTTTGAAAACGACACAAGAACGGTGTTGGCCTCAATAGCCTGGCCCTCATTCACGTGCACAGTTTTAATGGTGGCTTCGTGGGCGGCACGAAGTTCGTTTTCCATTTTCATTGCTTCCATAATCAAAATAGGGTCGCCCGCTTTGACTGATTGGCCTGGCGAAACAAAAATTTTCACAATTTTACCAGGCATTTCAGAAACAAGACTGTCGGTTGCACCAAGGGATTTGCGCCCTTTTAAGCTCTCGTGGAGGATCTTTTCTTCGTTGTAAAGTTTAACCGTACGAAACGCGCCCCGGGTGTAAACAGTGTAATCAACGCCCGAAGCAGTTACATCGAGCAAATAAGAGGCGTTTTGAAATACAAAGCTGATCGTGTCGTCCATGTATTGATAGTCAGTTTTTGAAAATTCAAAATGAGTCCAGTCTCCGCCGTCGGGTTTGAGCGAGACCTGCCAGCCGGTGCGCGATTCGTGCACGTTTATTTCGTATTTAATGTCGTTAGCTTCGGCTTGAAAGTACATCTATAATTGCTCCAAATGCTTCATGGTTAGGACCGCATTTGCTGTTTGCGGCCGAACGCCTTCCAGCGGCTGGCAATATTGTATTGTGAAACGTCCCGGCCTTTTGCGCGTTGGTAGGCCTCAAGCGCGGCGGTGATCAAAAAGACGTTATCATCAACAAACATAAAAAGCTTTTGGTGTTTACCCGCAATGTCGCGATCGATAAATTGTGTTGTATACGAGCCGTCTAGAAACGTCGGATGCGCTAATATATTCTTGTGCAGCACGATATTGCTTTTAACTCCGGTAATCATGTATTCGCCCAATGCGCTTTGAAGCCGAGCGATCGCCTCATTGCGAGTGTGCCCCCACGCAATGAGTTTTGCCACCATGGGATCATAGTAAATTGGGATTTCGTAGCCGGGATAAGCATAGCCATCCACACGAACAAACGGCCCCTGCGGATTGCGACAGCGGCGAATTTTACCTGGTGCCGGCTTAAAAGTGATCGGGTCTTCTGCGCATATCCGAAGTTCTATGGCGTGCCCCGACTGTTTAACGTCTGATTGCTTAAATGAAAGAGGGTGACCGAGAGCCACATGAATTTGCTCCCGAACTAGGTCGATGCCGGTCACCAATTCCGTAACGGGGTGTTCGACCTGAAGGCGGGTATTCATTTCCATAAAGAAAAATTCTTTAGTCGAATTATCAAAAATAAATTCAATTGTGCCGGCACCAAGATATTTAAGACTTGTAGCCGCCCGAACCGCAACTCGGCCCATTTCTTCGCGAACTTTTTGTGGAACCGATATAGAAGGGGACTCTTCTATAAGTTTTTGGTGTCGACGCTGTACGGAACATTCGCGCTCAAACAAGTGACAAACGTTGCCATGGGAGTCGCCAAAAACTTGGAATTCTATATGTTTTGGGTTTTGAATATACCGTTCGATAAAAACGCGCTCGTCGGCAAAATAATTTTTGCCCTCCGATTGGCAGGCACGAAACGCACTCGGCAACTCTTTTCTGTCGTAAACGACTCGGATTCCTTTGCCGCCACCGCCAGCCGAGGCCTTGATAATGATTGGGTAACCAATTTCGTGCGCCCATTTTTCCGCCTCTTCGACGGATTGAATGGCGCCGGGCGTGCCGGGCACTATTGGTACGCCAGCTTTTTTCATAAGCTCGCGTGAGGCGATTTTATCTCCCATATCGCGAATGTTTTTCGGCGTTGGGCCGATAAAAACAATTCCCGCTTGGGCGAGCGCTTCAGCAAAGGCGGGCATTTCACTTAAAAAACCATAGCCGGGGTGAACGGCTTCGGCGCCCGATTTTTTCGCTACATCAATGATGCGCTCAATATTGAGATATGATTCGCGGCTTGGCGCGGGACCAATGTTGTGGGCCTCGTCGGCAAGCATGACATGAAGACTATTGCGGTCGGCGTCGCTAAATACGGCGATCGACTGGATGCCAAGCGTTCGACATGCGCGAATGACTCGAACCGCGATTTCGCCGCGATTTGCGATCAGGATCTTTTTAAACATTGGCCTTGCCATTGAGATCGCCTTATCCCCCGCGTAGTTTTATAGCCGAATATTGCCGTGTTTTTTCGGCGAATTTAAATCGCGCTTGTTCTTTAACATTTCAAGCGCTTCAATAATGCGCTTTCTTGTCAATTCAG
>JAJYHS010000190.1:3884-6852 GCA_021784635.1 bacterium | reverse complement strand
CGGATTGCGATTGTGTCACGCCCCCGCGACATAAATAAACTTGGTTTGATCCATTTTTCACATCGAGTGTAAGCACATTTACAACTTCTTCGGGGCCCATTGGTGCTGAACCATCTAGTGGGCCGACTTGCATGATGAGTTTGGCAATGTATTGACTTGTCCCGGCTGGGGTTTGCGGATTAAGCCCCGAGGCGCTGACATTGTAAGCGTCGGCGATCCGCAGGTAGTAAATTTTAACTCCCAATGCAGGTAAAATATTATCGCCATTGCCCTGAACCTCAGAAATAGTATTGCCTGTCATACTTGTGCCCGAATCGACTCCGGGGATGTAAAGTTGAACCGGATATCCAGTTGAATTTTGCCAATTTGTGCCGGACAAAACAACGCCGCCGTTCGGGGCCTCATAACCTATGGCTTTAGTACAACTGTCACTGTAATTCATATGTTCAGCGACAACATTTTCGATTTGCATTTGTTGATTAAGCGACACGGTTTTTTGCACTTGATGGTTGACGTAATTTGCCACTTGCGACGCCGCAAGTAACACGATCCCCGTAACCGCAACGGCGGTCATGGTTTCGATGAGGGAGAAACCTCGCCGATAAAAACTAAATTTGTTTCGAACCTTAAATTTGGCGTTCAAACAAGTTCTCCTGTCACGGGCATTCGCATGTCCATTGTTCGGTGCCCATTGCAACGTGGCTCATTGTCGGACAAATCCAGAAAGTGTAAAACCCTGTGCGAGTTTGCCCGTAGTTGACCGTAGGTGAGCAAGTGGTCACCCAATGTCCGAAGATATTATAGTAACCTCCGGGTATGGTGCTGCCGAGTGCTGACGGCTGGGGCGGATACCATCCGTTCCCTATATGCTGCCCACCATCGCAGACTCCAGTTGTACCCTGTAATGACCCCGGCTTGCCATAATAACCGCAGAGGGTTTGGCAGCATGTTGCGCAGGCGCCGACTGTTTTTTCAGCGCGGCTGAATAGGAGTTTCATTAGTTCTACGTATGCACTGCTCGAAGTGCCCTTCATTAGAGTTGCATATAATCGTCTGCCCGACTTGAACGGATTGCCATTGTAAGAAAGAGCTGTGAGCGTCCAGTTGCACGTTGGACCTGAGTTACAATAAGAAATACCTTTATCATGGGAGCCCGTAGGACAGAGGTACCTAGCCGTCGTGGCATAGACGCAACATTGTCCTATGGATAAATTTTGCCCAAAAGGGGAAGTACACGTATTTGGATAACCGCCGCTAGTCCCGCACGTCATAGCGTAAAAATTAAGGTCTGATACGCATGAAATCGGCGCGACATTTAAGGTTCCGCTGCCGCCGGCGCATGAGTTTGGTGCGGCTGTCGGCGTACATGTGCCGGTGGGTGTCCATCCCGAACTCGTACATTGAAATGTTGCCGAGCCGTTAAAGCCGGCAACGGTATTGGTAATCGAAGGAGTCGTCGTGCCAACTGTTGCCGGGCTGCCTTGGTACGTCCCGCTACAACTATTGCCACTTGCAATCCAATTCCAGGTTGACTGTGCCGGGCATGTCGCGGCGGCGTTGATAACTAATTTGTTTGTGTTAGGAGAACCGAGTACGACAAGATTGTTCGGCGTGGGGTTTGATAATGCGAATAGCACGTCGACGGGGACGGTTTTTCCGGAGCTTAAGACATTCACGTCATAAGTCTCGCTCGTGCTCCCCGCGGGGAAGTTAATAACCTGATTTTGTTGCGTAACGCTAAAGTCGGTGCCTTCAGCGCCGGTGCTGCTCGTCACATAGTAGCTGACCATCACTGATACCGCCGATGTTTGCGCCGCCGAGAGATTAATCGTGAGTGGTATATTACCAGCCCCTTGGGCTTCAGTTTCGCCAGCCGAGGCAAACGTAAAATAGGCAGGCGTCCCGCTGTTGATTTTCGTGCATTGCACTTGGCCGTTGGCGATGGCCGAAACAGCGTCGCCCAGCGGGCAGATATCTTGCTTCCACGACGGAGCACAAGTCGCCGTGCCGTCACTATTAAGTTTACTGATATAAGACCCTGCGCAATTGGTCGCGACAAAACCAAAACGGCATTTTGGAACTAAATTTCGGTTATACATGCCACCGTACTCAGTACATGTAAACGCGTCTGAGTTCACAACCTGGCAACCGTTCGCGCTGCCGTTTGATCCGACGAGCATGGCCATTTGCGCAACGGTCCGTGTGTTGGTTGCGATAGTTCCGGAACCGGTCGTTGAGGCGCTTAACTGTAAGGTGCCTTGCACGGTGTATTGTGTCGCTCCGCTGGCAGTCGGTGAAATTGGGTTCGTGTTTGTCGGATTTGGAATAAAACGCAAGCTATAAACCGTGAGCGGTTCGGCGCCGAGAAGTTCGGTCCATTGTGAATAATATTGAGTGCCCGGTCCCGGTAATCCCAATTGCGGAAACGAGGGTGTGGCGCCGCTCGAGTTAATCGCTTGAACCAATTGAATTAGATTACTTTGCCCAGGGTTAAAAAACGGCAGTTTAACAATTACGGGGACGCCGTAAGTGCCTTGCGGGCCATAAAAGGCCGGATTAACAATTTCGTTCGGGCCCACTTTCTTGATCAGCGGAAAAACGGAGCCCCAAGGCGTCGGCTTATTCCAGTTTCGTGATTTATTGGCTGGGAGTATCCAAGGCTGACCGCTGGTCGGCTGGCACATTGCGGAGTTTGTTGCGACGGCGATGACAGCGTTATTAAGAGCGCTCGTGTCGGAGTTAAACTGAGCTTTTGCCATAAGGTTTGCGGCGCTTTGGCCAAGTGGCGCGGCCCCTGCAAGAATCATCATAACAACCGCCATTGCAAACATCGATTGCAATAGAGCCTGGCCGTTTTGATTTTTGTACGCACCAAATATCTTCACGTCGTGCCTCTCAATTAAATCACTTTAACCATAATATCAGCAAACCCCTTACTGGACTTCAAATTTACTACCTCCGATGGGCA
>JAJYHS010000190.1:0-3874 GCA_021784635.1 bacterium | reverse complement strand
CGTCCCTCCAGCGGCATCAGATTGAATCGTTGAATTTGGCACAGGTACGAGCGTGGCAAATTTTGTGCCGTCTGGGTTGATTTCTTGCGTGCACTCTTCAACGTTTGTTAGATCAACATAAGTACCAAGACCCGAATCGACGTGTAGCGCGCAGTAACCGCAGTATGCACCGAGACCGATTTCGATGGGGTAATGATTTGGGCTACTATCAGTTCCACATACGCAATTTAGCGAAGATGCGGATAATCCAGTGCCGCTCACCCTAAGGCCATTTGTCGGGGTGGGCGTTGCCGATGCGGTTGTAGGAGCTGGTGTCGTTGACGGCGCAGTTGAGCACGGCGTGCTGCGCAGGGCGGTGCATTTGGGCTTGTATGGCGAGTCTTGAATGGCCAGGTCGTTTTTCGCCGTCAAACAACCTAAATAATTTACGAACTGACTTTGACAATAGCTAGGTATGCCGCCTGTTCCATTCGCAGCAATAGTGTTCACATTATCGTTTGCCGTGTTTGGCATACCGCCTGTGCTGGTCATTGTTTGAGACGGGGAAATAGTTACTCCTAAATAGGGGCTCGGCGTCGTAGTTTCAGTAATATCCGTACCGGCAACATTCAAATTCGGGGGTGTATAATTGCAAGAATTGGTGGTGCTGGTGGGGCTACACGTTGTGTTAGATGGTGGCACCCAATCTTCGCGGTCACAATCGAGCCGGCCGTTATGAAACCCACCTGCAACCATGGCGTCGTTGGATGGCCCGGGATTTCTCATAACTGCGGCCGAGCAAACACTTGTAACAGTGGCGCATGAAATGCCATTTGATCCGACGCCGGTAAATTGATGGGTATAATCAACAATTGGTTTGCACATGGTCGCCGAAGCAAAACTTGCCGACGGTGCCGCGACGGCCTTGCACGTCTGAGTCGAGGCGTCATATTGAAACGCCGGGCCGACGCAATTTTGCCCGTTCATCTGAGAATTTGAGGGGGCATCGCAACTCACAGTTTGGCCGGTTGTATTGTCGACGCCGACCACAATACGCGACACATATTGTTTCACTCCGTAACCGGCACCCATGACCTCGTTTGCGAGTGTTCCTAACACGTTTGATGAACCAAGCGATTGATTGATGTACAGTTCGCCAGAATAAATCGTTGAAGTATTCGAAGACTCCACGGTGGAGGGGTCACAAAATTCGAGGCTTTTTATATAGCTGTAACCCGAACCGTTCGCCTCTGAGTTTGAACCTGTATCAGCCGATACGGTTGCGTTATTTGAACGTGTAAGCGTAATTATAACCGGCACGCAGGTCGAACTCGGATCAGTCGTGCTAGGATGGGCCAGCTCGTAAAGGATTGAGCCAGGCGTTGAGGCATTACCCATCGGCATGCTTGTGCCGTCAAAGCTGAACGATTTTGCGCAACTGCCGGCAACTGTTGCCGTGCCGGTGGTTGGTGATAGGGTCACAGTATTTGCGTACATTGCGTCACTGAGTTCGTCCCGGATGTTTTGGACAAGCGACGATGCTTCGCCTTGGTTGTTGGCCGTTTGCATCGTCTTCATGGCATTTACAATTATGCCGCCAGTGACAAGGGCGATCATCGACGAGATGCCAACCGAAATCATGAGTTCGATAAGCGAAAAACCACTTGGTTTAAGCGCAGGTGTCTCAAAATCAGATGGCATCAAACGTACTAATTCCATAGCAATACTGTTTCGGTAAATTTTCGTTAATACTTTAGACGTGGTCAACAATTTGTTGCCGGTGCGGTTTGTCTAAATTTGAGACCACTCTAAAATAAAGGGCGTTGCCGCCTTATTGCGACATTTTTAAAAATGTCGTATAATTGATTTAAAAGCTTGGCGTTGAAATATATTTCGGCGTCGGCAAATCGACGCGTGGTAGGGAGTATATGGAAAAACCGCTGTCAAAAAATATTTTTCTTCGGGCATTCCGCCGTCTTGACGAGCTTGTTGCGAATAACAAAGTGACGCTCATAGCGGGCGGCGGCGGCGCCATGATTTTGGCTCATAATTATCCGCTGGCGACAACTGATTTAGATGCGATTTCGAAATCGATGACTCCTGAAGAACTTGATCCGTTCGTTAAAAAAATTGCGCGCGAACAAGATTTGCCGCCCGACTGGCTGAATCCTTATTTTTCTACTTTTACCCATACGCTCCCTCAAGATTACGGCGACCGGCTCATATCCGTTTTTAAGGGCGAAAAATTAGAAGTTCTGGCGTTAGGACGTGAAGACTTGCTTATCATGAAGTGTTTTGCGGCGCGGGCAAAAGACGTTTCGCATGCACGCGCCCTTGTTCGTGCCGGCGCGGATATAAAATTTGTTGAAAATCACATTGAGAAATTGCGCGCCAAACGAATACCTGGCGCAGACCGAGCTTTAGATTTTCTGGACGAGTTGCAAATATGATAGGGTTAAAGACGATACCCACAATGAAACAGCTCGTTGGCGCTTACAATATGCTGCAGTCGAAGCGCCGAATAACAGAAAGCGAAGTTATTCGATTTGCTTTATGGGCACGTTTTGACCCGAGACTTGGTGAACTTCTTGTGACGAAGCTATTTCGAATTTGGCAAAAATTAGACGTCATGAAGTTACGCCGACTGAATTTTTCTTCGCCCTGGCCGCAGGTCCTGGCGGTCATTTTCGAACACGTCGAGGCTCTCATCAAAAGTTCGGATCCGGCCGCGATCGAATTTTTTCGCCATTTCAAGGCACTGATTACGATCGGAATTCAACCCGTTTCATACCAGTCTTTCACGATCGGGATCTTTCGCCCGGCGGGGCGAAATCTCATCGAACGGGCCGAACGTTCGCATCCTTTTTTTGCAAAATGGGGATTTTATGAATCAGAGCCGCTATTCAACAAGGCGATGGCAAGAACATTTTCAACAATTATGGATCGAACGACACGCGAGCATATTCTTCGAAGTCTTCTACTCAAAAATCGGGAAATCACCGTGGGCGAGTATATGGAGGCCTGCCGCTTCGCCATTCAACGTCGTCAGGCCGAGCGCGATCTGCAGAAGTTTTTTAAACTCAAAAAAAGGGGCCGAACGCGAAACGCGCGGTATTCGCTTCAAAAATAGAGTGGTCGTGCCTCAAATCACCCTGGCGGCCACGTCATGGGGCGGCCGGCGAGCAAGTGAAAATGAAGATGAAAAACAGTCTGCCCACCGTCGTTGTTGGTGTTGATGACGACCCGGTAGCCGCTTTCAGCCACCCCCAAAGAACGGGCGATTTCGCCGCACTTAAGTAACATGTGACCAAGCAATTCTTTGTCCTGCGTCGAAACTTCATTTAACGATCGCATTTCTTTTTTCGGAATGACCAGCACATGCGTCGGTGCTTGCGGGTTCACGTCGCGAAACGCGAGGCACACATCGTCTTCGTACACGACTTTGGCCGGGATTTCTTTGTCGATAATCTTTTTAAATATCGTGGACATAAACTCCGAAACGCATCGTATGCGAACGGGCCTTGAATGTCCACTATGCGAAAGTCCAAACTCGCGACGTCTTCACGCTTTCAAAAATCAAGACATCGTCGAGTGCGAACATTGCGGGATGGTGTACGTGCCCACTCCCGCACCCGAGTTCACGGTTGTGTATAAGCGCGACTATCTCGCGCCCAACCCGAACGGTCTTTATCATTTGTACCGTTCCGAATTTTCAAATCACCTCAAAACATTTACGCAAAGACTTGAAGAATCGGAAAAAATTTTGGGTGGGCGTGTGGGGCGGCTTCTCGACGTGGGTTGCGCACTCGGACATTTGGGTGAATCGGCACGGCGTCGCGGTTGGGATGTCTACGTGACCGATGTTTCGGAATACGCCGTGTTGCAAGCGCGAGAG
>JAJYHS010000123.1 GCA_021784635.1 bacterium | reverse complement strand
AAACGAAAAATTTTGATAAATGATAAATAGTGAACAAATCAACATAAGAACAAGTACAAACGTGTGCCGTCGCATTTATACCCCCGAGCAAACGTTCAAGGTTAAAATTTTTATCGGTCAAAATCGGCCTCGAGTTTGGGGCCGATCCGCAAAAATATTCATGGTTGTGGCTGGTGTAGCAATTTGATATATACTTCCGCACAGCTCACTTAAGGTCATCGCGAGTGGCGTACTAAAATGCGCCATTCGAGGAAAGTCCGGACTCCACAGGGCAGCACAAGGGATAACGTCCCTCCGTCGTGAGGCGAGGAACAGTGGAACAGAGAGAATGTCCAGAGCTTTGATCCGATTAGCGGGAATGGGAGCTTTTCGGGGAGTTGCTGGAGTGAAAACAGCCAAACTCTGTGCGGAGCAAGATCAAATAGGAGAGCATGAGGCTCGCCGCATTTTATGCGACGAGCTTCGGGCGCGGCCCGCGCGCGGCTCTCGGGTAGATCGCTGGAGGGTGTGAGTAATCACACTCCTAGAGGAATGACGGCCATGGCCGCGTGTCTCACTTTAAAACATGAGATATCGCGCCATACAGAATCCGGCTTACGCAAGTGAACTGACTGTGGGGCCGACTCTTTAATCGAGGGTCGGCCTCATTTTTTTGACGGCGACTTTATGACAGTCGTGGCCGTATCTAAAATTTGGCGGCAAGTCTGCCGCAGACTATAGTTATTGCGGATAGCCCGAGTATTTTTACGAATGAAAACACGAAGTACCTTTTCGATTTGGCGCAGGTATTTGCCGCCATCTCCGTAGCTTGCAACTGCGGACGCACGAAGCAATTTCTTTTCAATTGACCTAATTTTTTGCGGCGAATAGCTATTGTTGTACATATCATCGGGAATTAAAACTCCGTAAGTAAATACGCGCCCGAAATTCTTTAATATAGCCATGCTTTTCTCTGAAGCGGCATTTTGTGCGTCAACGTATTCTATCCTGGCTTGATTGAAAAATCGCTGAGTCGTCCGGGCTAACGCCTGATTGAGATGTAATACATTTTGGGGGCCATCGAGCGCTCCCCAATATGGGCTTTTTAAGCGGGCTTGCAGTTTCACTAAAAAAAGAACAGCGCTAAGATTTCGCTGTAGGGGTTCTAATCTGTAATAAACCGGCATGGTTTCGGATAGTTGATTTTTTCTAACGAATTCACTAACGTTCCAATTGTATTCCAGTTGGGTTGCTAGCCAGTCTGCTAGAGTTAAACGGTAAGAAAGATTCCCCGGTGTAATTTCAACTATAAAATCACGCGTTGTTATAGCAAAACGCGGGGTCAAATCGGCGCGTTGTCGGGCAATCCCCCCTTCGCGAGCTTGCAAGGCGCGCTCAGTGGTTTGGGCGACATCTGTGATAATTTGTTGCACATATTCGCGCTTAGAAATTTTTTGCTTTGAATTTGAAGCAAAACAAGGCGGTGAGAAAATTAATAATAATACAAAGGACAAAATCGGGGGGCGCATCACTTTTATCTCCGAACTCGCACATTGTGCTTCGCTGGCCATTTTAATGGAACTGCAATTCGGGCGCGAGATGTTGTGAAATGATTTCTCGAATGTCGACGGTTTGGTCAAATTTAAATTATTAAACCGTCAGATTTGAGACATTATGCCTTTTTTCGAGCGTAAACGACAAGCTCTGTTCCCAATTGTTGGGGTAGGGAATGTTGCCACCGGGTCCAGTATAGAAATTCAAATTTGGTCTTTAATAGTTCGCGAATTTCCCACTCGGTAGCGCCAAACGGCGCACAGTAAGCACGATCCATAACATTGAATATGGCAAGCAGATGGCCATCAGCCAAAAGAAGCCGCGACCACGCGTCAACGGCCTCCAAGCGCTTTGCCGGTGTAATGGAGCAAAGTAGGGTGTGCTCAAAAACAAGGTCGAATTCACCGCGATGTATTCTTGCAAAATCAAGCGCCTCGCGCGTGTCGACATCTGTGACAACATGACCTTGCTGGGCAAAATGCGCGGCCCCTGAACCAGATGGGCTATCGAGCACGCAGATTCGTGAAACGGGCAATTTAATTTGTGGCAATATTGAACTAAGTAACGACTCGACCGGCGGATTCGATTCGTTGGGAGTAATAATTTTGCTTGCTGCGCCAGCCTCGATAGGCGTATTCGGCTCAAGCGGCTCAATTAAAAATCGCCGGCCATGAAAACTAAGCGATTCGTCGTCATATTCGTCAGCCAGATCAAAAAGATCCATTTGGGCCGAGCGAGAAAAAATGACTGGCAGATTGGTATTTGTGCGCGCGTGAAATCGATCCCACAGATCAACGCGAAATGAATCAAGTGAAAGTTCGGATGTTAAACCGTAAGGCAAAAGAGCCCGTACAATTCCGGTTTTCGAAACACTCTCGATGTGGCGGGCCACAAGGGGTTCGTCAAATGCTTCGACTAAAATCTTGAGCGTATTGTCGTAGACGTAAAACACGCGCTTTTCGCAGGTCAGTGTTGAGAGAAGCTTTCGGCCGTAATTTTCATCAGTTAAGCGCACGCCCGACGAAGAAAAATAGCCCTCTTCGTCGATTTGAATAAATCTCATTTAGTTGGAGCTGCTCCTGGTTTTACGAGCGTACCGTTCAAAAACATATAGCGATCGTTTGTCACGTTGAGTTTATCAAGGCTCCAAACGTCGGCATTAGTGGCCGTGCCGGTCGCTGCTGAGTTGGCTTTGTGATCTAAGATCGCGTAACCGTTGATACCGATTCGGACAACTTGATTATTCACTCCCGCATCGTCGAAGGTATACGAAAACGAGGCGCGTATAGTGTGCCGGTTTAAAGTTTTAGTCCAAAATTGATCAAAGTGGATATTTTTAGCAGTCGGCAAATGCGTCGTAATGTAATTATTGATGACTTGTTTGAGCTCGGTCTGAATCCGTTCGTGCTCCGCTTGCGAAATCACCGCGGGGGAGTGTACAACGGCCCACGTCCACCACATGACAAATACAATCAAAATCAAGCTTAAATATCGCATCGGTCTACCTTTAAAGGAACTTCCCTGTAAGTCATTTTGACGGTGTTAAAACTGCCTGCTACGATTTTAGGCGCGAAACGAACATTCATCAAGCCCATTGAAGAGCGGCTGTCGGAGGAGCCTATAAAGTGAATAAAAATCACGAGGACAACCGAAAGGTGATGATGGCGATGGTTGAAGAGCTTCGCCAAAAGATCCGCCACGCCGAAATGGGCGGCGGTGAAGAGGCGCGCAAGAGACATCTTTCTCGCGGCAAATTTTTAGTCCGTGAGCGCATTCAAAAACTTATTGATTCGGGCACCGAATTTCTTGAATTTTCGGCTTTAGCCGCTGACGGGATGTATGACGAGCAGGCGCCTGGTGCAGGGATTGTGACCGGAATTGGTGTCATTCAAGGGCATGAGTGCGTGATTGTCGCAAACGACGCGACTGTTAAGGGTGGCACCTATTTTCCGTTGACGGTAAAAAAGCATTTACGCGCTCAAGAAATCGCGTTTGAAAACGGACTTGCTTGTTTTTATTTGGTCGACAGTGGCGGAGCGTATCTGCCTCTTCAGGCTGAGGTGTTCCCCGATCGCGACCATTTCGGCCGGATTTTTTATAATCAAGCGCGGTTATCGGCCGCAGGCATTCCCCAAATTGCAATCGTGCTCGGTTCATGTACGGCAGGTGGCGCGTACGTGCCGGCTATGAGCGATGAAAATGTGATAGTGAAAGGCAACGGAACTATTTTTTTAGGCGGCCCACCGCTTGTTAAGGCCGCAACTGGCGAAGAAGTAACAGCTGAAGAATTAGGCGGGGCAGACGTTCACACGCAAAAAAGTGGGCTCGTTGATCACTTTGCTGAAGACGAAGTTGAAGCTTTAGAGATTGCTCGAGACATTGCCGGGCAATTGAATCGCCCTAAAAAATCGTTACCCCTAGAGCTTAAAGAAATTCGCGCGCCACTTTACCCTCCCGAAGACATTTATGGAGTGGTGCCGAGCGACCCGCGCGTGTCTTATGATGTTCGCGACGTCATAGAACGAATTGTTGATGGCAGTGAATTTCATGAATTCAAAGCCCGTTATGGTACAACCATCGTGTGCGCATTTGCGCGAATTTGGGGGTATCCGGT
The DNA here is from genome assembly GCA_021784635.1 of bacterium. Classification (GTDB taxonomy): domain Bacteria; phylum Bdellovibrionota; class Bdellovibrionia; order Bdellovibrionales; family UBA1609; genus RBG-16-40-8. The sequence continues at coordinate 2,834 of JAJYHS010000123.1, read as the reverse complement.
CGGTATAGTTGCTAACAACGGTGTGCTCTTCAGCGAATCGGCGCTAAAGGCAGCGCATTTCATTGAACTTTGCGATCAGCGCGAAGTGCCGATCGTATTTTTACAAAATATTACTGGGTTCATGGTGGGCAAAAAATATGAAAATGAGGGTATTGCCCGTCACGGTGCTAAGATGGTGATGGCGGTTTCAAATACGCGGGTGCCGAAATTTACAGTTGTAATTGGCGGTTCGTACGGGGCTGGCAACTACGGTATGTGCGGACGCGCCTATCAACCGCGTCAACTTTGGATGTGGCCCAATGCGCGTATTTCAGTAATGGGTGGTGAGCAAGCGGCTAATGTTTTGCTGACAGTAAAAATGGATCAAAACGCTGCGGCCACACGAAAAGCAATGAGCGAGAAAGAACAATCGGAATTTAAACGTCCCATTCTTGAAAAGTATGAAATTGAAAGCTCGGCGTACTATTCTACGGCTCATCTGTGGGATGACGGAATCATTGACCCGGCGGATACGCGTAAAGTTTTAGCTCGCGGCATCAGTGCCAGCTTAAATCGCCAATGGGGAGACCAAACAAAAGGTGTTTTTCGAATGTGAGGCGCGGTCCTTATAGTGATGTACGATGACGCGACTGCGTGTGCGGAGGGTTTATGGCTGAGATTATAGTAACAAGTGAAAACAATGTGATGACGATTAAACTGAATCGTCCGGAACGTCATAACGCCATGACTCCGCTGATGATTCGAGAACTCACAGATGCTTTTAGGCAGGCGGGGAATGGTCTTAAGTGTCGCGCGGTTATTTTAAAAGGCGCTGGCCCAAGTTTTTGTTCCGGCGGCGATCTCGAGTGGATGCGCTCCACAGTAAAATATAAATACGAAGAAAACATGAAAGATGCCGAAAATCTATATGAAATGTACGCGGCTGCGGCAGACTGTCCAATACCGGTTCTGGGTTATATTGAGGGTCACGCTTACGGCGGGGGCCTGGGCCTTGCGGCGATTTGCGACGTCGCAATTGCTGAAGAAAGCTCAATGTTCTGTTTTAGTGAAGCGCGGCTCGGGCTTGTTCCCGCGGTCATTAGTTCGTTTGTCACAAGAAAAATGCGGCCCAACAAAGTGCGTGAATTTATGCTTACTGCAAAACCGTTTGATGCGGCCGCGGCTTTAAATGCGGGACTCATTGAATACATGGGCCGCGAATTAGAAGCGACGGAATATCTTGAAACAACCATTAAGTGTTTGTGCGATTGTGGGCCTATGGCGTTGCGAGAAACAAAGCGGTTGCTTGGCTTTTTGCGTGAACATGATAACAAATCAAACCGTGATGAATCGATTCGAGTAATCGCCGAAAGGCGTGTTAGTACCGAGGGCCAAGAGGGCCTTACCGGTTTTTTGGAGAAGCGAAAGCCAGCATGGGTAAAATAAGACGTTTGGCGATTGCCAACCGTGGTGAAGTGGCGGTTCGAATCATTCGTGCCTGCCAAGATATGGGCGTTGAGACCATTCTACTTCATTCGGTAGCAGACATCGACACACTCGCTTACCGGCTAGCGGATGAACGCATCGCAATTGGTGCGGCTCCCGCAGCCGAATCATATCTTAATATCGAGCATAATATTGACGCCGCAAAGGCCGCCGGTGCGGATGCGATTCATCCGGGCTTTGGTTTTTTATCTGAAAATGCCGATTTTGCTGAAGCGTGTGAGCGCGCACGAATTGTGTTCGTCGGACCTTCGCCTGAAGCCATCCGGCTTTTTGGCGACAAAATTTCGGCCAAACGCCTTGTTGTTGAAGCGGGTGTACCTATTATTTCAGGTTACGACGGCGAAGATCAAAGCGACGAGCGGTTGATGGCTGAAATCGAACGAATTGGGCTTCCGTGTATTGTCAAAGCGGCCGGTGGGGGTGGCGGGCGTGGCCTTCGCGTGGTGTCGGAAATGGCGTCAGCAAAAGCGGCCATTGACTCCGCAAGACGTGAATCGAAGGCCGCGTTTAATTCTGAAAAACTATTTATCGAAAAATATTTAGATCATGCCAAACATATTGAGTTTCAAATTTTTGGTGACTCGTCCGGGCGCGTTCATTGTTTATTTGACCGCGAATGTTCGGTACAGCGGCGGCACCAAAAAATTATTGAAGAAGCCCCGGCGGCAAACCTGCCACAAGAACTTCGTAATAAAATGGCCGAAGCCGCCGTTCGTATCGGCACGCGAGCTAAATATCGAGGGGCCGGTACGGTTGAGTTTCTCGTTCAAGACGGCGATTTTTATTTTATGGAGATGAATACGCGGTTGCAAGTTGAGCATCCGGTAACCGAAGAGGTTTTAGGAATCGATCTGGTTAAAGCGCAAATTTTAACGGCCGAAGGGTCGAGCGTATTGTGGTCTTCCGATGATTTGTCGACACGCGGACACGCGATTGAATGTCGTATCTACGCGGAAGACTCTGATCATGGGGGAATACCCTCGACCGGAAAGCTTCAATACCTCTCGTGGCCGCACGGGCCGGGTCGGCGTTTTGAATGTGGCTTTGAGAGCGGCGATGTTGTGACTTCGTTTTACGACTCGATGATCGCAAAAGTGATCGTGTGGGATGAATCACGAGCGCGCGCGCTCGCCAAAATGCGCGAGACACTTAAGGAGTGTGTCGTCTTTGGCGTTAAAACGAACATTCCTTATTTGAAACAGATTCTTAAACACGCGGAATTTGTTGACGGAACAATGACCACTCGATTTATAGGCGAACATTTCAAAAATGGAATTCCGCCGAGGGAATGGCCAGACGACCTTGATCAAATTGTCAAAATCGTCGTCGGTGGAGCTTATAATCCGCTC